>CAJWDT010000007.1 GCA_913031395.1 uncultured Gammaproteobacteria bacterium | reverse complement strand
CGATAGGGGTTTACCCTATACTCCCTTAGCAGGGGAGCGCTTTCAACCACTCAGCCACCTCTCCGGGATGCCCTATTCTAAGGCTATGTTCGTGATTGTCTAATAGAATCTGCTGCCTTTTCAGCAATCATAATAGTTGGCGCATTTGTGTTTCCACCTATGAGAGTTGGCATGATGGAAGCATCAACAACCCTTAGACCTTTAATTCCATGGACTTTAAGATCCTCATTTACAACAGCCATATCATCATCACCCATCTTACAGGTTCCGACAGGATGATAGAGTGTTTCTCCAGTTCCTCTTATCCAGTCATCTAGCTGATCATCATCATCTACATCTATATCTTTTCCAGGTTTAGTTTGATCTCCTCTAAAGGGATCAAATGCTTTTTGATGAAAAACTCTTCTAGTTTCACGCAAAGCATTCCTAGTATCGATCATATCTTGTTCTTCGGATAAATAATTAGGGTACATCAGAGGAGCATCACTTGGATTTGAGCTCTTGAGTGCTATGTGGCCTCTGCTTTGAGGTCTACAGATATAAATAACTGCAGTAAAACCATGTTTATCATCAATCCCTTCCCTTCCATGTAAATCAGGTGTCTGTATAGCTGTGAAATGAAGTTGAGTATCAGGTATATCTTTATCAGGACTAGATTTGAAAAAAGCTCCTGCACTTGTAGGCGGATAAGCGGCATCACCATTTCCAAATAATAAATATCTGATGCCAGCAATTCCTGTGTTCAACAGTCCTGCCGATCTATGAAGGGTTATAGGCTGAGTGGAATAGAATGAATTTAAAACACCGTAATGATCTTGAAGATTCTTACCCACCCCTTTAAGCTCATGTACAACATTAATTCCGTGCTTATTTAATTCTTCGGCATCGCCTATCCCGCTATTCATTAAGATTTGGGGGCTGTTAATGGCACCGGCAGAAATAATAATCTCTTTATTAGATTTACAAGTGAAGAGTTGACCATTTTTGGAATACTCGACTCCTATGGCTTTTTTCCCTTCAAAGAGAATTTTGTTTACTTGGACATTAGTTTCAGTAGATAGATTTTGCCTTTTAAGAGCAGGATGAAGATAGGCTCTTGCAGAACTCCATCTTCTAGGGCCGAAATTTGTATCCTTCATTGTGTGTTCATATCTAGAGAAACCCTCTTGTTCTTTACCATTGAAGTCATCTGTTAGAGGAAATCCTGCTTGAGAGCCTGCCTCTAAGAAAACATCTAATAAAGGGTCATCAGTTCTAGAGGATTTTTTTACACTCAGTGGGCCGTCAAATCCATGAAATTCTTCATCGCCATCTCCTTGGAAACTCTCGGCTTTTTTAAAATAGGGAAGGACATCATCATAAGACCATCCTGTATTACCTAATTGTCTCCATAAATCATAGTCGTAAGCATGACCTCGGATATAAACCATTGCGTTAATCGAAGACGAACCCCCCCAAACCTTGCCCCGTGGCCAATATAAAGGCCTATTATTGGTAGTAGCCTCAGGTTCGGTCTCATACCCATAATTTAAATTACTTTTTGTTGGAACTATTTGAGAGTATCCAGATGGCATGTGTATAAAGAAATTCCTATCTTTTCCTCCAGCCTCGATACTTAGTACAGTATCTTTAGTATCTTCAGAAAGTCTATTAGCAAGTACACAACCAGCGCTGCCAGCTCCTATCACGATATAATCAAAAGTTTCTTCCATGTCTCTCCTAGTATAAAAATCAGTATTGATCCTAGAGTAGTTTAAAGATAAACCTTAGTTTTTTGAAGAAAAGAGTACGTAGTAATTTAGAGGAATAATTAAATTAAATCCGCGTATGCATGGTTTACTTGACTATGTTTCTCTTCATCGCTTCTAACAGCTTTGATTAGGTCTGAAAGTTTGGCGTTACGATCCAAGTCGTAGTAGTTGATGGCTAGTAATGGTGCTTGAAAGTTTTCCAGTTTACCCTGTTCTACCATAGTTAAGTATTCTGTATAACTTTTGACTGCCTCGTCTTCAAAATAACCAATCATTCTATGAGCCGTTCGTGTAAAAAATAGATACATAATGAGGTAAAAGGTACCAAATACAACCTGAGCTATGAAGACTAAAAGCCTTTCGAGGTAGTTCGGTTTTGTTAATTCTATAAAAAACATAAGATGCATTCGCTCATTTTCTGCTTCTGCCAACATTTCCCTTATGCCCTCTCCATAACCCGTTTTCATAGACCTTAAACTCTTAAAGTGCATAAGAACGCCTGCGACCATTCCGGGTACACCAGCTACCGTCTCAAGAACAACAGCGCGGTGGCCATATCGATCAACAAAAAAAGTATCTGCAACGAATCGAAAAAACATTGTCATAGACATAGCAAATTTATCTGACAAACGACTGGGAATTGAAGAGATTAGAGCTTTGATATAAACACCATTTATGAGTTGATATAAACAGTAATTATAACTTGATAGTTTTATTTAAGCAATGCTCCTAGAATCTTTTAGATGGTCAATGATAGTAGACGTTATTTCATCGGCAAGCTCTTCCGGAATTTCATGACCCACTCCTTCCATTATTAATTTCTTAGCATTAGGGATATTTTCATATAGGGCCATGCCATGATCTAAACCAAGGATAGCATCTTCTGTTCCGTGTATAACTAGAGTAGGTTTAGAAATTTGATTGAGTCTATTTTTTCTACTTGGCGAGGCTCCTGCAGCATCACCATGTTTACAGTTTGGGTTATGGCCGTGAGCCATTACCGGAATCATTTTTTCCCTAAATTTTTCTTCATTAAAAGGGAATCTTGAGCCTGTAAGTTCCCTGTAAATCCTTGTGACTGAATCAGCATGATTTCCCTTAGCATCCATGAAAGCGGATTCCTGTATTCCTTTAACTAGAGCAGGAGTCATATTTGAAAGTTCCGGATCTCCCATACCTGGAGAAGACATAATTGGAGTGATTGTTAGGGTGCGATCAGGATAATCGAGCGCAAGTAATTGAGTTATCATAC
This sequence comes from uncultured Gammaproteobacteria bacterium, assembly GCA_913031395.1. Taxonomy (GTDB): domain Bacteria; phylum Pseudomonadota; class Gammaproteobacteria; order Magnimaribacterales; family Magnimaribacteraceae; genus Magnimaribacter. The sequence goes on along the minus strand of CAJWDT010000007.1, from coordinate 48,104 downwards.
CTCCCATTGAAGCTCCAATGATATGAGCTTTTTCTATATTTAAGTGATCCATCAAGCAAACCGCATCTTTAGCCATATCATCTAAAGTATAGTCAGGATCTTTAATATCAAACTCTTGCATATAGCCATTCTCATCAATAATTGAATTGAAGGCTTTTTTTAGAAAAAACTTTAATAAGAATTTGGGTAGAAATAGTCGAACTAGCTTTGCAGAAAAAGATTCCTTACCAAACCAAGTGCTCTTGCCGACATCTCTATTATCAAACCTAACGACATGGAAACCTGCATCAACTAGTGGGTCAATGAACTCAGGAGTCCATTGCATACAGTTTGCATTTGCCCCCATGATAAGGAGCACAGTAGAACTGGAAGAATCACCGAAGTCTTCCCACCAAATATTGATGTTATTTACTTCGGCAATTCCTTGGGCCATTAGAAATCTTAAAAATCTCTACGCCACTCTATTCCAAATCTTCTCGGTTGACCCCAGTAATCAGCAGTAAATCCAAGAGAAGGATCCACTCCTCCTGCAGGTACGTCTCCACCCTGCCAAAGCATATTAGCTATATATCTTTTATCAGTCAGGTTAGTACCCCATAACGTAATAGTTGTAACGCCATCAGGTAGTCTCATTGCAATTCTTCCATCTACTAAGGTATATCCTGGTGCATTTGAACCTGGAACATGCTCTAAAGTTCCCCAAACATTATCTTGTTTATTCAAACTAACTTGGCTGGTGACGGAAGTGCCATCTGATAAAGTTTGGTCATGGATTAGTCCAATATCAAAGGTGTTACTTTTACCATTATCTCCTGAGCCTCCAAAAGGAGTTGCTGTCAAATCCCTTAAAACATCAGTTGAAACAAAAGTTGCAGGATCGTAAAGCGTGTCAATTACATTAAAGTCATTATATTCCCCATCTAGCAGGCCATAAGTCATAGTTAATGCCAAGTTATCTGTTAACTGAGCAGCTAATTCAAATTCTAAACCACTTAAATCTGCTTCTGCGGCATTAATAATATCTGCCGTGGGTTGGCCATCAATTACTCTGCCAACAGTAATCTGCTGATTCTTATATATAGTGGAAAAATAAGTAGCATTTAGACGTATCGTTCCATCTCTAAGAGTACTTTTGAATCCAACTTCATAGTTATCAGATACTTCAGGTAAGAAAGGTTTCATTCTTACATCTTGGTTAAAGCCGCCAGATGAATAGCCTTTACTATAACTAGCATAGACTAGGAAATCTTCATTATAAGCATGACTAAGAATTGCTCTTGAAGTTGTCTCACTATAATCGATCTCTTGATAACAACGATCGCTCTTAGCCACTCCAGTTGTACCATCGATATTTCCAGGACAAGCATATGCAGGATCAAAACCTCCTCCAATAAGACTTTGTATTCTCAGATATTCCCTCTCATCTTCAGTCCTTCTCATACCGATAGTTAAATCTGTTTGATCATTAAAGGCATAGGTTCCCTCTGCATAGAAAGCTTCATTAGAATTAGTGACATCATTTGATTGAGATCTAGAGCCAAACATTTTTGTGCCCATAACAGTTTGAGCTACATTTAAAACTCCAGGGATAACAAGATAATACATCGGCCAATCAGCAGCTGATGGAGGTGTATACCCTCTCAAAACCGGGACATCTATAGAGCCAAAACTATCTTCTTCAAACATATAAGCACCTAATGTCCAAGATAGATTGCCTGTATCTCCAGTGAGTCTAATCTCATGCGAATCTATATCATTCTCACTAGCATTATTGATTACATCCAATAAATTAGTTGTGGTAGTGGTCGAAGAATTACCCGAACCCATACCCCAACCCCAAGTACCATTGTAATTTTCAATTTCTCTATGATTAGAAATAATAGTTAGAGTACCGATTTCCATGTCTAAAGTTTGAGTGAGTGTGAAAGAATCTGTGTCTGAGGTTACTTGTTGATTAGGATTATTATCTCTTCCTAGACCATAACTAGTTTCGTTACAGTTCTTAAACATCGTGGCATATGTTCCTGCAAGATAGGCAACAGCACCAAACCCAGTAGCTAGAGCACCATTTTCTGGATTGATAAAACGACAACTCGATAAAGTTGCAAGCTCATCTGATTCAAAATGATCATATGTAAATCTTGCGTTGTAAGCATCTCCGGAATATTGAAGAGATGCTCTTATAGATTGAGAATCTTCATTACCTTGGTAATTTCCTGTAATTTGATTCTTCATAAAACCATTAGTCTCTTTTGACATCACAGCAAATCTGGAAGAAAACCTATCTGATAGAGGAACATTAACCACTCCTCTTAAAACTCTGTGACCTTCTGTTCCAATACCTAGATTTACAAATCCTTCAAAATCATCTGTTGGGGCTTTTGTAATTATGTGAACTAATCCAGCAGTTGTATTTCTTCCAAATAATGTTCCTTGCGGCCCTCTAAGGACCTCAACACGCTCGACGTCAATTAGGTCAACCATTCCACCCTGTGGACGACTTAAATAAACACCATCAATATAAATTCCAATTTTTGGATCTTGTGTTTCAGACCAATTTGTTTGACCGATACCTCTTAAAAAGACATTGGTTACAGTTGAATTAATACCCTGTGCTTCAAAATTCATATTAGGTGTTAATTTACCTATATCTGCAAGTTCAGTAATGTTCCTAGCTTCGATCTGATCTCCGCCCAAAGCTGTTATTGGTATTGGCACAGACTGAGCAGTTTCTTCTCTTTGTCTGGCTGTTACAACAACCTCATCAAAAATAGAAACTTCATCATCTGATGAAATAGAAAATACAGGGAACGATAAAAACGAAAGGATAAGTAGATTTCTAACCGACATAAAACTCTCCATAATTTAAGTGATGTTTTATCACTCTAACAAAAAAAACCCCCAAAGAAAGTTTTTTTTCTAAGTTTTATCTATGTCTTATTACTATTTATAGCCCTATAGAAGAAAAGACTAATTCCAGAATTCAAGAAACTCATTTAAATCATGTTCAGGTAAAGGTTTTTCTTTTCCCATGGAAGTTCCTATGTAGAGGTATCCAATAATTTGGAAATTTTCTTTCAAACCTAGTTTTTCTGTAATTCTTGGATTAAAGGCCATCTTTCCGGTTCTCCAAACTCCCGCAAAGCCAATTTCGTGAATACCCAACAAGATATTTTGCGCGGCTGCTCCAAGAGATATTATTTGTTCAATTTCAGGTACTTTAGGATGGTGCTTAATATCAGCTGCAAGAATGATAACCATTGGTGCCCTCAATGGGGCTTTCAGCAGTTTATCTTTATCTCCGTCTGTTAAATTTTCTTCTAAAGAGTTGGCAGTTTCTAAGAAAGTCTTTCCTAGCCTCTCTCTGGCCTCTCCTCTTACTTCAATAAACTTCCAAGGTCTTAATCTTGCATGATCAGGAGCTCTTAAGGCTCCTTTATAAACTTCACGCATTTGCTCATGTGTTGGGGCAGGACCTTCTAGATGAGGAATAGAATTTCTAGTTTGTATTGCTGTTAAGGTATCCAAAATGTTATCTCCAAGAGTATTTTACTATATAAGTATCTGAGAAATTAGTCTCTTCACAATAAAATTTACTTATAATTAACAGTATGAAAGGAATTCTTCTTATTAATTTGGGCTCTCCCAGAGATCTAGAACTAAAATCTATAAAGGATTATCTAAAAGAGTTTCTGTCTGATGATCTTGTAATCGATTACCCAAAGTTTCTTCAGCAAATACTTGTAAATTGGATAATCATTCCTTCTAGATACAAGAATACAAGAGAAGCTTATTCTGAAATTTGGACAGAGAATGGATCTCCATTGATTCATGACACTATTGCATTGGGTGAAAAGGTAGGTGCTAAGTCAGGTGCATTGGTTGAAGTATCTATGAGATATCAATTTCCTAGCATAGAAGAAGGCTTAAAAAAGTTGAAGGCAAAAGGATGTTCTGAAATTTTTGTAGTTCCACTATATCCTCATTACGCAATGTCTACGGTCCTTACTACTGAAAGAGAAGTTACAAGAATTGAAAGTAAACTTGGACTTGATCTTCGACTGAACTTCATAGGAGCTTTTTATAATGAAGGAGGATATATCTCAAGCTTGAGTGATGTTATAAATCGTAATAGACAAAAAGAAAGTGATTACTTGTTGTTTAGTTATCACGGCATACCCAATAGGCATCTTATTAAGACAGATCCAACTGAAAGTCATTGTTTAAAAGTAACAAATTGTTGTGAAATTGAATCAAAAGCAAAACCTTTTTGCTATAAAGCCCAAGTCCTTGAAACTTCTAAACTTTGCGCAAAAAAATTAGAACTCAAAGATGACGAATGGGGAGTATCTTTCCAATCTAGAATAGGTCCTGGTTGGATTCAGCCTTTTACAGATAAAGAGTTGGTTAGACTTGCTGAAGAAGGTGTACAACACTTAGATGTAGTTTGCCCTGCTTTTGTGACGGATAATCTTGAAACACTTGAAGAGATGAACATTAGAGGAAGGGAAACTTTCTTAGAGGCTGGAGGAAAATCTTTTAACTATATTCCTTGTTTAAATAATGAAGATTCTTGGGTAGATTTTTTAGTTGCTGCCTCAGAAAAGTAAAAGGGACCAAAAAAAGTATCTTGATCCCTTTTTTAATCAACCTTGGGGAGGGTGTGATTAATCCGTTATTGTTTAATGTCAGTAACGGATTCCGACTAAATTAGAGTGAGTCCACTGCGCTTGGGACTCACTCTAGGGCGCTTTTTAGCAATAACTAATCTTCTTAAGTATCGCTAATTGCATTACTTCCATAATTACTTATAGTCTGTAACGAATTCCAACTAAGAACGTACGAGGCATTTGAGCCCTTGCGCCGTTTTTAGGAGCTCTAGCAATAACATCAGTTTCGTCAGTAAGGTTAGCCGCAACTACATATACTGAAAGACTTTCATTAATTGCTTGGGTCAACGAAGCATCCATTACATTATAGGAATCAATTTCTGTTCCAGCTGCACAACTTGCAACTGAGCAAGTGCTTCCATAAGAATATAAAGTAGCGCTTCCGCGTAAACCATTTACAGTTTCAAAACCAGCAGTTAAAGCTAATTGAGTATCTGGAAGATCTGGTATTTCCATTCCAGCTGTTACGTCACCCCAGAAATCACTCTCAAAGGTATTATCGAATTCAGCATCTGTTGATGTGTAGACTAAGCTAAGAGGATAAGTAGTCCCAGAAGCAGCAGTCATTTCAGTTCTAGCAACTAGCTCTATTCCACTTATTGAAGCTTCTCCGGCGTTAAAAGAATCACCTATTTCACAATATCCTGTAGCTCCACCTGAAGCTGTACAGTTTCCAAACATATTCTGATAATCAGTATCAAAATATACTGCCTCTACAAATGTATTGTCATTTGAGTATCTAATACCCATTTCAAGGTTATCAGCCTCTTCAGGATCTGCTCCTCCACCCGTTGGAGTAAAGCCTTCATGAAAACCTACAAATATCTGTGTAGTCTCATTCATATCATATGTAGCTCCGAATCCCATCAATGAATTGTCGTTATCAGACAAAGTCTTAGGGTATCCTTTATCGGTATTAACTGCTGTTCTTGCTGCATCAGTATAGCGTTCTTGAACAATTGTCCAATCTTCTGAACGGTATCCCACATTTACAGTTAAAGCTCCCATAGTTAACTCTTCATTGATATAAAACGCGTCTGCTTCAGCTGTTGTAAGTCTATTATTAGAACTGTAACCGGGATCAGATCCCACCGTTAAAGGGCCTAATTGACCACCTGACCATGGAGTATATGCGTACACTTGGAATCTATCTTCAGAATCTTCAGTATCTCTATAACCTAAGGTAAGAGTTTGATTTTCAGTTTTGTATTGAAGTTTAAGATCAGTACCTTCATTAGTATAAGCACGGTTATTATTCTTAAGCTTAATTTCAACAGCTTCGTCATTAGTACCATTTAAGATCGCAGAGGCGGTTGCTTCGCCAGCATTTGCTGCTGCAATTATATTATTGATACCATTGCCATGGCCGTAGACTTTGTTGTTATCGATCTTATCAACTTTAAACCAATTTCTGGCAAAGTCGTTTTCATACATTGTTGCACTTATTTCTAGGTCTCCAAAATCAGCAATATAATTGAAAGAAGTCGTTTCATGACTATTATCCATATTGTCATAAGCTGAAAGACCATAACGTTGATGAGCATTTTTTCTGAAATCAGCATCAGCTAAACCAACATAAGTTTGATCAGAATCTTCATCTGAATCTTGATATTTAATATTTAATTCTTGATAAATAGCTGCGTCTGCATCGGTGTTAAGTCTCAATTTGATCACTAGGTCATCTTTATCAAATCCTGTATCAGCATCAGAACCTTTAATGGAATCAAATCCATCAGTTTCCCAAGTATGGGATTCAATGAGCATAGCAGCATTTTTTCCAACCATACTGTAATGAAGATGTGTTCTTGAAAATCCGTCTTCACCGAACTCTTGGTTGATAAGACCGCCAGTTTCTTCAGCTATAGGTGTGCTTAATAAGTTGATCGCACCACCGATAGTGTAAGGTCCTTGAGAGATAGCAGCAGGTCCTTTAAGAACCTCAACTCCAGCTATTCTTCCTGCAGTAGGAAAATAATAAGCTGAAGAAGCTGAATATGGCCCAGGAGCTATCAAAACCCCGTCTTCCATTAGTGTTATTTTACCAGAACGGTCAGCATAAGTTCCTCTAATACTGATGTTAGGTCTTAATCCGTAACCCTCTTCAGGCCTGAAATTTACACCAGGAACATTTGATAAAATCTTGTGAATATCCGTATATTCATAAGTCTCTAACTCCTCTTCTGTAATAACAGAAGCCGATCCCGCTATTTTAGTAGCGTCTTCTTTAGAACCAATTATTTCTATTACTTCCATATCTACATCAGATGCAAAAATGGAAAAGTTCAGAAATAAAGCTGTTATAAATAAAGTAATTCTTTTCATTTTTTAACCCCTAAGTTAATTTTTAAAACTAATTAATAATGATTCTCATTATTAGAATGAGAACGAGTCGCATTATAGATGAGAATGATTCTCAAATGCAACTATAAAAATAAGTTTTATTTATAGAGAGGTATTAATTTAGTTTTGAGTGTGGGATTTTAAATCTTTTTCTATATCTTCATGATCTCCAACCATAATATGGTCATCACTCTTAACGATATATTTTTCAAGCAAAGGAATGAAAAGTAGAGGAAGTAACCCTCCTAACATAATGCCAAAGGCAGCAGAGCGCATTGTGGGATCCAGAAGAGATGCGATAAGGTCGGCCATTATATGAGCGATAACAGCCCCTATTATTCCAGCGATATGCCCATTAGAGGTTTTTTTTAAAAGTCGATTAATGCTCCAACCAGAATAATAGCCGATAATCAGGATTCCAACATGAACTAAACCAAAAATAAAACCCCTTAAGATTCCTTGTTCTAGACCGAATAGTTCGATGAATGCTTCCATTAAGTATCTAACTCTTTATCTAAATCAAAAGCTTCATGAAGAGCAGTAACCGCTTTAGACATTTCAGATTTTTCTATAACAACAGATATTTTAATTTCAGAAGTTGTAATCATTGAGATATTAATTTCACTCTTTGCAAGTGCTTGAAACATTTTGCTAGCCACACCGGCATGGGCTCTCATCCCTCTTCCAACAATACTAATTTTTGCTATGTTGTCGTCTACTTCGACAAGTCCACCACCCAAAGATTCAGAGACTTCTCTTAAAATATCTTCTGCTCTTTTTGCATCAGCTTTGTCGACAGTGAAAGTAAAGTCAGTATTATTATCAGCGCTGATATTTTGAACAATAACATCAACTTCAATTTCCTGATCACTAATGGGACTTAAGATTTTTGCAGCAACGCCTGGAACATCAGGCACACCTCTAATAGTGAGTTTTGCTTCAGTATCAATACTACTAATCCCCGATACAATTGGTCTTTCCATAATGTTTTTCTCCTCTTGAACTAATGTCCCCTCGCCTTCGTTAAAACTCGACAAGACGCGAAGGGGTAATTTGAATTTACTAGCATATTCTACTGCTCTTAACTGAAGAACTTTAGCTCCTGAACTCGATAATTCTAGCATTTCTTCAAAACTCACTTCTTTGAGTAATCTTGCTTTAGAGCAAACTCTAGGATCTGTTGTAAATACACCATCAACATCTGTATAAATCTGGCACTCATCAGCTTTTAAAGCTACAGCCAGAGCTACACCGGTAGTATCTGAGCCCCCTCTCCCTAAAGTAGTTATATCTCCAGATTCGTTCATACCTTGAAAGCCAGTGATTACAGGTACAACTCCATCATTAAGTTCTGAGGTTATTTTACTTACCTCTACATCTAAGATACGTGCCCTGCTATGGCTTGAGTTTGTCTTGATACCTAATTGATAGGCAGTATAAGACTTTCCCTTAATTCCGCGCTTTAAAAGTGCCATGGCCAATAAGGCAACAGAGATTTGTTCTCCGGTTGAGACTAACGCATCATATTCCCGCAAATCCGGTTCAGGGTTGATTTCTTTAGCTAGTTCAATAAGAGCATCTGTACTTTTGCCCATAGCTGACAAAACAACTGTGACTTTATTGCCCTTTCTGATTTCAGCTTCTACATTATCCGCTACAGCTTCAATGCGGACACTATCTGCTACCGAAGTGCCTCCAAACTTTTTAACTATTAATCTACCCATAAAAAAGGGTTTGTATTCTATATTACTGGTTATTTAAAGAAACAATTAAGTCTGCAACTGAAGCTAGAGCAATATCTACATCTTTTTTATTCTCTATACCACCTTGTGCAAAATCAGGCCTTCCTCCGCCGCTTCCACCCAATTGATTTACTAAATGTTTCATTACTTCTTTAGCATCTATATCAACCCCCTTAGAGCAAGCAACTATTGCAGGTGCCTTGTCTTCACAAATAGAGATTAGGGCGATAATTGAATTAGGACTTTGATTTCTTAATCGGTCGGCGGTTTCTCTTAATTCTTTGGAATCAAGCCCATCAAAAACATTCATAATAAGCTTATATCCCTCAACATCCATAGAATTTTTAATTAATCCTTCAACAGACGACCCTAGATCTTCTGATTGGGCTTTCTTTACTTCTTGTTTTAAAGATTGATTAATAGATACAAGATGTTCTATGGCCTCAACGACGTCTTCAAATATCTCTATATTAGCTTCATTGATTTCCAGTTCTTTTGTAAATGTAATGTTCTCTTCTTTAATTTGAATAATTCTTTTTAACACTTGATCAGATGAACAATTCAGAATTTTTCCGTAAGATTTGATTTCATTCTGTAAAAAACGTGAATATTCCAATGCCTCTAAACCTTCTCTTGAATCATCTAAATCTACAAATAATTCATTATTAATTGATGAAAAATCTTGCTCCAATTCATCTAACAGAAAATTAGCTCCCTGACCGGTTACCGCTTCAATTCTTCTAACGCCAGCAGAAATTCCTGATTCTGAAATAATCTTCATCCAACCTATTTCACCGGTTCTTTCAACATGAGTTCCGCCACACAACTCGATTGAAAAACCATTAGCGATATCTAGCACTCTTACTTCATCACCATATTTGTCTCCAAAAAAGGCGATAGCCCCCCTTTCTTTTGCTTCGCTTATAGGAAGAATTTCTGTTTTTGATTCTGAATCTTTAGCTATTTCTTCATTGATAAGATCCTCAATGGCTTCTAAGTCTTCATTTTCGATAGAGCTATTGTGAGCAAAATCAAATCTTAAGCGAGACTCTTCAACTAATGAGCCTTTTTGCTCAACATGATCTCCTAGAACATTTCTTAAAGCTGCATGGAGTAAATGGGTCGCGCTGTGATTGCTTTTTATTCTGTTCCTGTGCTCTTGATTTATCTCAGCGTCCACTTGGTCATCTTTTTTAAATGATCCATTTTTAACAATACCTATATGTAAAAAATGATCTCCTTTTTTTTGAGTGTCATAAACCTCAAATAAAGAATCACTTGTTTTGATTAACCCTATGTCACCTACTTGGCCTCCAGATTCAGCATAAAATGGTGTTTCATTAAGTAAAATCAAGCCCTCTTGCTCCTCAGTTAATTCTCCATTGATATGGTTATCTGAGTTAGAAATTATCTCTATAATGTTAGAGCTTAAGGAAGAAGACTCGTAACCTAAGAAGTTAGTTGAGCCTTCGATATTGAGTGACTCAGGAATTATAGAGTTAAAACTGCTTGAAGATCTTGCCCGTTCCTTTTGCTCTAGCATTAAAGAATCATATGAATCTATATCTACAGTAAGATTCTTTTCTCTTGCAAAGTCAGCCGTCATATCGACAGGAAAGCCGTAAGTGTCATACAACTTAAACACCACTTCACCAGGAATTTCTTTACCTTTTAGGTTTTGAACAGCCGACTCAAGAAGCTGCATTCCTTGTTCAAGAGTAGTGGAAAACTGTTCTTCTTCTTTTGAAAGATTAGCCTTAATAATATCTGAATTTTTTATCAGCAGAGGATAAGCTTCCCCCATTTTTTTTTCCAAGACAGGAACAAGTTTCGCAAGAATTAACTCTTTCATTCCAAGCTTATGAGCATGCCTCAATGCACGTCTTATTATTCTTCTTAGGACATAACCTCTTCCTTCATTGGAAGGAACGACTCCATCTGCAATTAAGAAAACGCCTGCCCTAAGATGATCGGCAATAACCCTTAATGAAGGATTTTTAAGATCATCAACTTTGGTTAGTTTTCCTGCCTCAGAAACTATTGCCTTTAAGATATCGGTATCGTAATTATTGTGTTCGTTTTGAAGTACGGCTGCCATTCTCTCCAGACCCATTCCAGTATCAACGCAAGGGTTTGGAAGAGGATTAAGAGAACCGTTTTTATCTCTATCGAATTGGGTAAATACCAAATTCCAAATCTCGATGAATCTGTCACCAGGTTCGTTACCTAGTATGGGAGGATCACCTTCAAGGTGATCACCATGATCATAATAAATTTCACTACAAGGACCGCAAGGACCTGTATCACCCATAGTCCAGAAATTCTCTTCATCATCTAATCTAGATACTCTTGACGGATCAACTCCTACTTTATTTATCCATATATCTTCCGACTCATCGTCACTCTCATGAACAGTTATCCATAATTTGTCCGGGTCTATATTGTATTTCTCGGTCAAAAGTTCCCATGCAAAAAATATTGCCTCTTCTTTGAAATAGTCACCAAAACTGAAGTTTCCTAGCATCTCGAAAAGGGTATGATGTCTCGCGGTATAACCTACATTATCTAGATCATTATGCTTCCCTCCAGCCCTGATGCATCTTTGAGAACTGACTGCTCTTGTATAGCTTCTTTTTTCTACACCTAAAAGAAGGTCCTTAAATGGAACCATCCCAGCATTTGTAAATAAAAGAGATGGGTCATTAACTGGAACTAAAGAAGCACTCTCAACCAATGTATGCCCTTTCTCTTGGAAGAAATCTAAATAAATCTTCCTAATTTGATTTGTAGATAATGTATCCGACATTTAAAGTTAAAGTATTTCAGAAAAAAAGTTCATCATTGATTGCCACGATCTTTTATCTGCATCTTCATGATACTGTGTGCCTAAATCTGGATCATTAGCTTCTTTGTTGGTGAAAGAGTGATAAGCATTTCCGTAACTATGTAATTGCCAATCTGCACCCGCTTCTGTCATTTCTTTTTGAAATTCATTTACCATAACAGGAGGAACCATTGGGTCTCTTTCGCCGTGCAAAACTAAAACTTTACTTTTTATTCCTTGTTCTGAGATTTTAGAATCCATTAGTAGTCCATGGAAACTTACTACTCCTTTTACGTCTGCACCCGACCTAGCTAAGTCCAATACTACTAAGCCACCAAAACAATACCCAATTGCCGCAACTTTAGTTGGATCTACACCGTTTAGTTTTTTTCCTTCATTTAATGCCGCATTGATTACAGATTTAAGCTTATCTCTATCTTCTACTAATGGTGTCATTAAAGATTGGTTCTCTTGAACAGATGTTCCCTGTTTGCCTTCACCATACATATCTACAGCCATAGCAACAAAGCCTTCTTTTGCTAAAAGTGTAGCCTTTTCTTCTACGAAATTATCTCTACCTCCCCAAGCATGAGCTATAAGAACTAAGGGAGCATTTTCAATTTCAGGATAAGCTACAAAAGTTGAGTAGTCTTGTTTATCAAAACTATAATTTAGAATTTCTGTTTTCATATTTTTTAAGTTATTTTTACGAGTTCTGCCTTAAATCTTTTTGCGTTTTCTACATAATGTTTTGCAGAGAGTAAGAGACCTTGTTTCTGGTCCTCATTAAGCTCACCTCTAATTTTTCCTGGTGAGCCCATTACAAGTGAGCCATCGGGAATAACCATACCTTCAGTAATCAAAGCATTAGCTCCAATTAGACACCCTTTTCCAATTTTTGCTCCATTTAAGACAACAGAATTTATTCCAATCAAGCTTCCATCTCCTATAGTGCATCCATGTAACATTACCTTGTGCCCAATTGTTACATCTTTTCCTATATTCAAAGGGAATCCTAAGTCGGTGTGTAAAACAGAGCCATCTTGAACATTCGATCCTTCTCCAATTGTTATTAGTTCAGTATCACCCCTTAAAGTAGCCCCAAACCAAACACTTGAATTGTTACAAAGCCTTACTTTTCCTAGAACGGATGCAGACTCAGAAACATAGAAATCTCCGTCTATTATCGGCTCTGCTTCTCCCAATTTATAAAGCATTATTTTTTCCCCTAAGTTAATTACCTTTTGTCTTTAAATCAATATTTGCATCTAATGCAATATTAAGGAAATCCACTGTAATCATCGCAGTTAATCCCCATATTATATAAGAATCATACGAGTATGCAGGCATAAAAAAGATATCTCCATTTCGGTTAATTTCGTCATTTCTATGACGCTTATCTTCTAGAAGAAATGAAAGCGGCACTCTAAAGCAAGCCTCAATTTCATCTGAATTATCATTCAGCTCGATGTCGCTTGGGACAATTCCTACATAAGGAGTGACACTTATATTAAATCGAGAAACAACGGTATCAATAGAGCCTAATATATTAACCTTAGACCTATCTAGACCTGTTTCTTCATGAGACTCTCTAAGTGCTGTATCTTGTAAATTTTTATCCTCTGTCTCAAACATTCCCCCTGGAAAAGAGACTTCTCCGCCGTGAGAACCAACTTTATTTGATCTTAGAGTATAAATAAGTTCAGGGTTTTCTGACTCCGTTACTGCAATCAGAACAGCGGCTTGTCTGAGCTCGTCTACAGGTGGAGTCCCGGAATATAACTTTATTTTCTCCGTAATTTTATCAAGCATGAATAAATACAAATTGTTTGTAGGGATAGTTTATACTTCTGTCGCTTTAAAATCGAAATAAAAAATTATAATGAAGTACTGTAGTCAATGCGGATCTAAAACAGAGAGAAAAATTCCTGAAGGAGACAACAGAGAACGAGACTGTTGCACGAGCTGCGGCTTAATTCATTACACCAATCCGAATATTATCGTTGGTACTATCCCCATAAAAGATAACTCTATTCTTTTATGTAAAAGAGCCATTGAACCGAGATACGGTAAATGGACTCTTCCTGGAGGATTCCTAGAGAATGGCGAAACTGTATCTCATGGCGCTTTTAGGGAAACATTAGAAGAAACTAATACTGAAGTTGAGATGGGAGAACTTTACTCAATTTTTAATGTTCCTCAAATCAATCAAGTTTATATGCTTTATTTGGCACGAGTTGTAAAAGATGATTTCTCATCTACAAGCGAGAGTTTGGAGGTTGAGTTTTATAACGAAGAAAATATGCCCTGGGAAGAACTTGCTTTTCCATTTGTACCAATAGCGATAAAAAATTTCTTTGCTGATTTGAAAAAAGGTGAGTTCCCACTTACTACTCACACGATAGAAAGAAAAAAATAAATCGTTTAATCTATAAATTCTCTAGCATTCAAAAAGAACTTTATCCAGGGGCTATAGTTTTTCCATTCTTCAGGATGCCAAGACAGCTGATCTGTTAAAAATGCTCTTTCGGGATGGGGCATCATAACCGTTACTGTTCCAGACTGGTTTGTTAATCCCGCAATTCCAAAAGGCGAGCCATTAGGATTGTGCGGATAAAGGTCAGTTTCTATGCCCTTGTCATCAGTATAAGAAATGGAGTTTAAATTCAATCTAGAAAAATCGTCTAAAGATCCTTCTGAGATTTCAATTTTTCCTTCTCCATGTGCAACCGGAACAGGAATGATCGCTCCTTCCATATCTCTAAAGAATATTGAAGGAGAGTCTTTAACCTTGACTTGAATCAATCGAGATTCAAATTTTTCTGAATAATTTCTTTTAAAAGTAGGCCAACCATCGCTTCCTGGTATCAAAGAGGATAGTAATGATAAAGTTTGACAGCCATTACAGACTCCTAAAGAGAAAACATTTTCGTTATGAAAGAAGTCTCCGAATTGGTTTCTCAAATGTTTATTGAAAAGAATACTATTAGCCCAACCACCTCCTGCGCCAAGAACATCTCCGTAAGAAAAACCACCACATGCAACAAGCCCCTCAAAATCATCTAACTTCTGTTTATTAGATAATAAATCTGTCATATGGACATCAATACAATCAAATCCAACTTCGTTAAAAGCCGCTGCCATCTCGTTTTGTCCATTTACACCCTGCTCTCTTAATATTGCAATCCTAGGCCTAGAACTCTTTATATTAATCCTCTCTGGAATGAGAAAAGGCAAGACAGATTTCAATCCTAGATTCTGAAGATTAGTATCATGATCGTACTCAGCTTTAGCTGTTTCAGGATTATCTCTTAAAGATTGAATTTCAAAACTAACTTGAAACCAGTTTTTCAAAAGATCTTCAATAGAAAGAGATAATAATTGCCGATCATCTAATAATAAATTTATCTTTTCTTCAGAAGAAATTGATCCAATATTGTGCAAGTGACCTGCAAGTCCAGAACTTTCAAGGGTGGTTAATACTTCATTGAGGTCATCATTTGAAACTTGAATTACCGCCCCTAGTTCTTCGTTAAAAATTTGTTCAATTACTTTTTCTTCTTCTTGGATTAAAGAATCAAGATTTATGTTTAATCCAAGTCGACTAGAAAATGACATCTCGGCTAAGGTGGTAATTAATCCTCCATCAGACCGATCATGATAAGCTAATATTTTATTTTCTTTCAGCAGTCCGTAAAAAGCTGAAACGAAATTAGGCATTTCTTCAATACACTCCACATCAGGAGAAATACCACCGATTTCGTTATTAATTTGAGCAAGAATACTGCCACCCATCCTAGTGCTTCCTTTGCCTAAATCTATAAACAACAAAGAAGAGTTAATCTCATTTTTTAATTCAGGAGTTATTGCAATTGATGTATTTTGAATCGGAGAGAAACCTGTAACTACAAGTGATAAAGGAGATATCACTGACTTATCTTTTGTATCATCTACCCATTCCGTAGACATTGATAAAGAGTCTTTACCTACAGGAATTGTTATATTCCATTCAGGACATAGATCCATACCGATAGCTTCTACAGCTTCATATAAATCTTGATCTCCTCTGAGTTTACCTGGAGCCCCCATCCAATTAGCAGATAACTTTATATCTGAAATATTTCCAATTCCTGAAGGAAGGATATTTGTTACAACTTCTCCAACTGACATTTTAGCGGCTGCTTTCGCATTCAAAACTGCAAGAGGAGTTCTTTCACCAATTGCCATAGCCTCGCCTGTGTATCCTGAAAAACTTGATTTAGTGAGTGCATAATCCGAAACAGGAACTTGCCACGGTCCAACAAGCTGGTCTCTTGCAACCAGCCCAGTGATAGATCTATCGCCTATTGTTATCAAGAAACTTTTACTAGCTACAGTGGGATGCCTTAAAACGCTATAGACAAGATCTTTATGTATTTTCTTTGGTAAATTAATCTTGGATGATAGTTTTTCTTGTCGATCAAAAGCCATATAGGTCTTGGGTGGTTTTCCAAAAAGAATTTCTAAAGAAAGACTTATAGGGTAATTATCAAAGAAGGAATCATAAACTTCTAAGTTATTTCCTTTAGTGATTTCTCCTACAATCGAAAAAGGACATCTTTCTCTATTACATATCTCTTCAAAATTATTGATATTATCTTCAGATACCGCCATGACGTATCTTTCCTGAGATTCATTGCACCAAATTTCCATCGGCGTCATACCAGGCTCTGAATTTGGGATATCGCGAAGATTAATCAAACCACCATGCCCACTATCCTTGACTAATTCAGGTATTGCATTTGAAAGACCTCCTGCCCCAACATCATGGATGAATAAAATTGGATTATTTTGTTCTTGCCAGCATCTATCTAAAACTTCTTGGCATCTTCTCTCCATTTCAGGATTTTCTCTTTGAACTGAAGCAAAATCTAGATCGCCATCTCCTTCACCTGATGCTAAAGATGATGCCGAGCCACCACCTAAACCTATGAGCATAGCTGGGCCACCTAGAACAATTAGTTTTGATCCAATAGGTACATCTTTCTTAAAAACATGATCTTTCTTTATATTTCCTAAGCCTCCTGCCAGCATAATTGGTTTGTGATAGCCATAATGAATATCATTATCCTTTTCCTCAAAAGACCTAAAGTATCCAAGTACGTTCGGTCTACCGAATTCATTATTGAATGAAGCAGCCCCTACTGGAGCATCTATCATTATCTTTAAAGGAGATGCTATTCTTTGAGGCAGCTCTTCATCAAACTCCCAATCTTCAATAAGTTTAGGAATACGGAGATTCGATACAGAGAACCCAGTAAGTCCTGCTTTAGGTTTAGCCCCAATTCCAGTTGCGCCTTCATCTCTGATTTCTCCACCTGAACCAGTAGAGGCACCTGAAAAAGGAGAGATTGCTGTAGGGTGATTATGTGTTTCAACTTTAATAACCAAGTTAACTTCCTCTTCATGAGAACTATACTTTCCATCCTGAGGGTAAAATCTGTTCGATACATGGCCATTCAGAATGGCAGCATTGTCTTCATAAGCCGAAATAACACCATTAGCATTATTTTTATGAGTGTTTCTTATCATATCAAAAAGACTATTTGGTTGTGTCTTTCCATCCACTGCCCAATCAGCATTAAAAATCTTATGTCTGCAATGTTCAGAATTTGCCTGCGCAAACATCATTAATTCAGCATCAGTAGGATTTTTATTCGTCTTTATATAACTTTCATAAAGATACATTATTTCATCTTCACTTAATGCAAGACCTAGTTCTATATTCGCCTCTTTGAGAGAAGCCTCTTGATTGGTAAATATATCTATTTCTTTTGATAAACCAGGTTTAAGATTAGAAAAAAACTTATTAATATCATTAAGGCTATAGACAACCTCCTGAGTCATTTTATCGACAAGTAAATTTCCTAAATCTTGTAAAATCTCAGTGTCATATTTTTTATTGAAATAGTAGTAGGTGCCTCTTTCAATTCTTTTTACGGAACTCAACCCACAGTTCTTTGCTATATCAGTTGCCTTTGAAGACCATGGAGATATGGTCCCAATTCTTGGTGTTATAAAGAAAAAACTTTCTTCTAAATCATAGATATTCTCATTAGCATTTAAAAGATTACTCAGTCTTGATATCTCATTTTCTGTAAATTTAGACAGGCAGTCGTTAAGCTCACAAAAATAGATTTCACGGCAGCTAATATCTGTAATCTCTTCAGAGTTTATGGTTTGTATAAGTTGGTTTAATCTGAACTCAGAGACGCCAACGGAGCCGATTAAGGCTATGATATTAGGCGAAACTTCGATTATTGAGTTCATTAATGTCTAAGAGATATTGTAATAAAAGCATATGCGAAGTAAATAACTTATATTCGGTAACAACTTTGTTAACGAATAAATTAGAAATGTTTCTAAGTCAAAAGTAATTTCTTTTTTAAGTCCTCTACTCGGTCTCGATAAGACGCAGCTTCTTCAAATTCTAAATTCTTCGCATATTTGTACATCTGGTCCTCTATTTTAACTATTTCTTTTTTTATTTTTTCAGGATCATTAAAACTTTCAATTGGATCGAATTCTATCTCACCTAACTTATCAAGCTTTCTTCTAGTCTTCGATTTTCCTTTAACAGACCTAGCGCCCTCCATAATATCCCCAATTTTCTTTTTTATACCTTTAGGTTGTATGGAGTTTTCTTTATTAAAGGCCTCTTGTATATCTCGTCTTCTATTGGTTTCGCCTATGGCTCTTTCCATAGAACCGGTCATTTTGTCTGCATAAAGAATTGCCCTGCCTTCGATATGTCTCGCTGCTCTTCCTATAGTTTGTATTAATGAGCTTTCAGACCTAAGAAAGCCTTCCTTGTCTGCATCCAGAATCGCCACTAAGGCTACTTCAGGTATATCCAAACCTTCTCTTAGTAGATTTATACCTACAAGAACATCGAAAGCTCCGAGTCTCAAGTCTCTTATAATTTCAACTCTTTCGACAGTGTCTATATCTGAATGTAGGTATCGAACTCGAGTACCGTTCTCATCTAAGTACTCAGTTAGATCTTCTGCCATTCTTTTTGTTAAAACAGTAACTAATACTCTGTCACCGTTTTTAACAATTTTATTTATTTCTTCCTGCAGATCATCTACCTGATGAGTAGCTGGTCTTATCTCTACTTCTGGATCCGTCAATCCAGTCGGTCTAGCTACCAATTCAACTATATTTCCAGAATTTTCAGTTTCATACTTTGCAGGTGTTGCAGAAAGGAATACGCGCTGACCAGATAATTTCTCCCACTCATCAAACCTAAGAGGTCGGTTATCTAATGCTACGGGCAGACGAAACCCATAATCAACCAATGTTTGCTTTCTGGATCTGTCTCCTCTATACATCCCCCCTAATTGCGGTAAAGAGACATGAGATTCATCAATAAATACTAAAGCATCTTGAGGAAGATATTCATACAACGTGGGTGGAGGTTCACCTGGTTGTCTATCTGATAAAAATCTTGAATAGTTTTCAATACCTGAACAGAATCCAAGCTCTTTGAGCATTTCAATATCATATTTTGTTCTTTCCTCTAGTCTTTGAGCTTCGACAAGCTTATTTTCCTTTCTTAAGTAGTCCAATCTAAGAACTAACTCTTCCTTTATAAACTCGATAGCTTGAAGAACTTTTTCTCTTGAAGTTACATAATGAGATTTTGGGTAAATAGTTATCCTTGGAACTTCTCTTAATACTTCTCCTGTTAAAGGATCAAAAAGCTTGAGAGAGTCAATTTCATTTCCAAAAAGCTCTATTCGAAGCGCTTCCTTTTCAGAATCTGCTGGGAATACATCGATTACGTCTCCTCTAACTCGATACATGGAGCGTTTAAATTCTACTTCATTTCTTTGATATTGGAGTTCAGCCAGCCTTCTTAATAATGTTCTTTGATCAATTTCGTCGCCTCTATCCAAATGTAGAACCATTTGCAGATAGGACTGAGGATCACCTAAGCCATAGATTGCAGACACTGAGGCAACTATTACTACGTCTCTTCTCTCCATTATTGCCTTAGTTGCAGATAAGCGCATTTGTTCTATATGCTCATTTATAGAGGCGTCTTTTTCAATAAATACATCCGAAGAAGGAACATAAGCTTCCGGTTGATAATAGTCATAGTATGAAACAAAGTATTCAACTGCATTATCAGGGAAGTACTCTTTGAATTCTCCATAAAGCTGTGCTGCTAATGTTTTATTATGGGCCATGACAATTGCAGGTCTTTGGACTTGCTGAATTACATTAGCGACTGTGAAGGTCTTACCAGATCCTGTAACACCAAGAAGAGTTTGATTGAGTAGTCCATTATTTAAACCATTAACTATCTCATTTATGGCATTAGGCTGATCGCCTGCTGGTTTATAATTTGAAACTAAATTAAATTTCTTTGACATATTTTTACAAAAAATATTATACGCTGAGTTTGTAAGAGTTATAATTACATTATTCCCCGATAGCTCAGTTGGTAGAGCAAATGACTGTTAATCATTGGGTCGCTGGTTCGAGCCCAGCTCGGGGAGCCAATTTTAGGCCTGCTTATAAAGTGGGCCTTTTTTATTGTGATAGTATTAACTTTCATATGCCAGCAAAATTATTTAATCCTTCCTCTGAAGAACCTTTTGTTTTAAGTCGTTCTAGAATCGACAATTTTTTAGAGTGTTCTCGATGTTTTTATTTAACGAATAGAATAGGTATCGCCAGACCACCTTCTTATCCCTTTAATCTAAATAATGCTGTTGATGAACTTTTAAAGAATGAGTTTGATATCTATAGAGATCAACAAAAACCCCATCCAATAATGGTTGAAAATAGATTGAAGGCTCTTCCCTACCAACATCCCGATCTAGAAAAATGGAGAGAATCTTTAAGGCACGGAGTAAAAAGAAGCCACGAAGAAACTAATTTAATTTTGAGAGGTGGTTTAGATGATCTTTGGATAAATACTGAGACTAAGCAACTAATAGTTGTAGATTACAAAGCAACCTCTAAAAAAGGAGAAGTAAGTATTGATGCAGATTGGCAGATTGGATATAAAAGGCAAATAGAATTTTATCAGTGGCTTCTCAGAGGTAATTCATTTGATGTTTCGGATATTGGTTATTTTGTCTACTGTAATGGTATTTCAGAGAAGGATGAGTTTAATGACCAGCTTGAATTTAAAACCAAGCTCATACCTTATAAAGGAAATGACAGCTGGGTAGAACCTACTCTCTTTGATGTAAAAGAAACACTATTGAAAGATGAAGTGCCAGAAGCAAACCCGAAATGCAGCTACTGTTCATATGTCAAAAAAACTTTAATGGTCTAATTAAAGTTTTTTCCAAATAGTTCCTGCTTCGCTGTCTTCTAATACAATGCCTTTGTCTAGCAAATCATCACGTATCTTATCTGAAAGTTTAAAATCTTTGTCTTCTCTGGCTTGTTTTCTCTTTTGAATGTACCCTTCAATTTCATTATCGCTTAAGCTTATGCCTGAAGTGAAATACTCTTGAGGAGAGTCTTGAAGTATTCCCAAAGAATTTGAAAGGCTTACTAACTCATTGGACAATTGAGTAGCTTTAACTAGATCATCAACCTTTTTGTGAGTATTAATCTTTCTGGCCATTTCAAAAAGAACGGAAATCGCTGATGGTGTATTGAAATCGTCTTGCATGGCATGGTGGAACTTCTCAGAAAATTCACTTTCAATTAAAGGTGAGTCTACGTAATCCAAATCTTTTAAAGAATTATAAAGCCTGTCTAATGAGTTACGAGCCTCATCTAAACCTTCTTCTGAATAATTCAGAGGACTTCTGTAATGGCTTGAGATCAAGAAAAAGCGTAAAACTTCTGATGAATTATTTTTTAAAGCATCCTTAATGGTAATAAAATTCTTAAGTGATTTTGACATTTTTTCTTTGTCTATTCTAAGAGGTCCTGTATGCATCCATAACCTTGCAAAATCTTTTCCAGTAACACACTCAGACTGAGCTATCTCATTTTCATGATGAGGAAATTTTAGATCTGCACCGCCTCCATGAATATCAAATGTTTCTCCAAGTGCATCCATGCTCATAGCCGAGCATTCTATATGCCATCCCGGCCTTCCCTCTCCCCATGGTGAATCCCATTTCATTCCTTCTGTATCTTTTTTCCAGAGAACGAAGTCTGCAGGATTTCTTTTACTTGGATTTATTTCAACCCTTGCACCAGCTAGCATATCCTCTAAATTTCTTCTGGAAAGTTTTCCGTAATCACTATGAGATTCAGTAGAAAAATATACATCTGACTCGCCTACGTATGCGTGACCTTTGATAATCAGCTTTTCTATAAGATTAATAATAGAATCAATGTTGTGAGTTGCTCTAGGCTCCGCATCAGGCTTGATCATGTTGAGAGAGAGGAAATCATCCTGCATAGATTCTATATATTTTTCTGTCAGTTCAATTGGGTCGATTGCTAACTCTTTAGATCTGTCTAAGATCTTGTCATCAACGTCAGTAATATTTCTAATATATTGAACTTCATAATCAATACTTCTTAGGTATCTCACTATCACATCAAAAGAAACAAAGGTTCTTGCATGCCCTATATGAGTATCATCATAAACAGTCATGCCACAGATATACATTTTGATTTTATTATTCTCTAAAGGCTCAAATAAGTCTTTGCTGCCTGTAAGTGTATTAAATATCCTCACAACTCAGATGCCTCTTTAACCCTTTCCAGAACTCTGTTTACACCAATAAAATCGACAACTTTATCTAATTCAGGTCCTTTTGTTTGACCAGTTATTGCTACCCGAAGAGGCATGAATAAATCTTTACCTTTTTTTCCAGATTCTCCACCAATCAGTTTGGTAGCTTCAATCCAATTATCAAACCCAGAATCTATGACCTTATATGCTACTAGATAGAATTCTTTTCCAGCGGTTTTTATAATATTTTCAACTTCTGTTTGCGCAGTCAAAGGTTGATAAAAAAGTTTATTAAGGTAATTTTTAGCCTCTTCAGGAAAATTGATATTATCTTTTATAAGTTCAATAAAATCTTCATGATTTAGATCAGAAGGCAAATCTCTAAGATGTTTTTCTAACCATTCTTTACATTCATTGACTGTAAGAGATTCAACGGTCTTTTTTTGCCAAAAAAGGAGTTGATCCATATCAAACTTGCTAGGAGAACTGGAAATATTTTGAGTTTCGAAAACTAAAGCTAAATCTTCAAGAGTTTTAAGATCATTGTCTGGAATAGTATGTCCTACTCTCGATAGATAATTTGCGACAGCTTTTGGTAGGTAACCCATTTCTCTCAAATCATTAATTGATAGACTTCCATTTCTTTTGGATAAAGGTGCTCCATCTAAACCTGTAAAAAGAGATACATGTGCGTACTGGGGAAGAGATAAATTAAGCGCTTTCAATAGAGCAATCTGCCTAGGTGTATTGCTCAAATGATCATCACCTCTCAAAACTAGATCGACCTCCATTAAGGAATCATCTACTGCATTGGCAAACATAAAAGTCGGGGTGGCATCCTTCTTCCTTACAATAAAATCATCAAGATCATTCGTAGAGAAAGACTGCTCTCCTTTTACCAGATCAACAAATTTAATATTGTGATCTTTGGGAATCCTAAACCGATAAACAGGTTGGTTACCTTTATCAAGTTCTTCTTGTATCTCATTTTCGGATGCCTCAGACCAAACCCCAGTATAGCGTGGGGGTTCACCAGCTGCTATTTGATTTCTTCGAATAATCTTGAGTTCTTCTTCGCTAGTAAAACAAGGATAGATTAAGTTTTTATCTAATAATTCACTATAAAATTCTTCATACAAATGAACTCTTTCTGACTGATAATAAGAATCTTCTTTTCCTCCTGAATGCGGTCCTTCATCCCAGTTTAATTGCATCCAATTTAAATCTTCGCAAATAGCTTTGGAAAATTCTTCTTTAGACCGTTCAAAGTCTGTATCTTCGATACGTAGCAGAAAAGGACTCTTGTGCTTTTGTGCCATAAGAAAGCTAAACAGGGCCGTCCTTAAATTTCCTAAGTGCAATAGACCGGTTGGACTTGGACTAAATCTAGTTTTATTTGCTTTCATATCCTTAATTTATTGGAAGCTTAACCATAAAGTTCGTATTATAGCCTCCTCATGCAGATGAATTTAAAAGAAATATGAACAAACTCTCATCCAACATAAGCTTATTAGTCATTTTTATAGCTATATTTTGGATTGCAGGATGTTCGCAAAACGAAAAGGAGATAAAAGTGATAACTTTTGAAACAACCCTGGGCCCTATTGTAATTGAACTATTTGAAGAAGAAGCACCTGTAACATCTAAAAATTTTTTAGAGTACGCTGAAAGCGGTTTTTTTAACGGAACTATCTTTCATCGAGTAATACCAGGTTTTGTCATACAAGGCGGGGGCATGGAACCCGGTATGGTAAATAAAGAAGGTAATCCTCCCATCATGAATGAAGCCAACAATGGTTTAAAAAATACTAAATGGAGTCTGTCGATGGCCAGAACTAATGATCCTCATTCTGCCAGCTCTCAGTTTTTTATAAATGTCGTGAATAATATTTCTTTAGATCATACCGAAGAGACTGTTCAAGGTTGGGGTTATGCAGTGTTTGGTGAAGTTGTTGAAGGCTTTGAAACCGTTGAAGCAATTGCTGCAACTGCAACTGGAAGCTCCGGTTTCCATCAAGATGTTCCTCTTGAAGATATTTCAATTATCGATACCAAAGTTACAACAGAATAAAAATGGCGTACTGCTTTATATCTGATTTGCACTTGCATGAAGGCAGACCAGATATCACCCAAGCCTTTTTAACTTTTCTTGAAGAGACTGCTTCAAAGGCAGAAAAACTTTACATACTGGGTGATTTATTTGAGACTTGGATAGGAGATGATAATCAAAATGATTTTATCTCCGATATCAGAGAAGCCCTTCTGAAAGCTAACAAAACTTCTGAGATTTTTATGATGCATGGAAATAGAGATTTTCTTCTAGGGCATGACTTTGCGTCATCATCCGGCATGAAACTTATAAATGATCCAAAACTCGAAGAAATGTTTGGTAAACCTGTTTTGCTAATGCATGGTGATTTACTCTGTACCGAAGATATTGATTATCAATCTTTTAGAAAAACCAGTAGAGATCCTCAATGGCAAAAAGAATTCCTAAGTAAGTCTTTGATCGAAAGAAACGAGATTGCTAAAGAATTAAGAGATATAAGCAAGCAAGCTACTGGGCAAAAAAAAGAAAATATTATGGATGTAAATCCCTCAGAAGTATTTAAAACTATGGAAAAATCTTCTGTAAATCTTCTAATCCATGGTCACACTCACAGACCAGATTCACATGATATTGAAATTAATAACAAACCTGCCAAAAGAATTGTCCTAGGAGATTGGGACAAATACGGATGGTATCTTTGGATGGATTCTAGTTCTTGCGAACTGAAAAAATTCTCTATCTCTTAGAAGTAAGAAATAACCTAATCGAAAGACCAACTATCGCTATTAACATCCCGAAGATAAGTCTCATATCACTATAAAAACCAAACGGCTCAACAGGATATGCAATAGTCTTTTGCAGAGCTGCAATTTTGAAGCCATGCCTATTCATCATATTTGGATTAGTGACTATCTCCATCATCGTTCTGCGACTTTTATATCTCATTAATGCTGCTTGATCCCAAGTTTCTGCTCCCTCTATTCCAACTAGATCCATAGATTGATAGACGGCATTACTCATAAAAATAGGATGAGAAGCTCTCTTTAAAAGATTGGGCCACATATACTCCATATATCTAGACATTAATTGGTCAGCAGATTCTCCAGGATTTGCGCCAACCACATCTCCAGGATTTTTATTCATTTCAATATTATTGACCATAATGAATTGCTTACCATTATCTTCTTCCATGAACTTTTTAAGGAAATCTATTCTTAATTGAAACTCTTCTGAATCTGGAGATACTCCATCATTGATGATATTTTGTTCGTGTTTTTTGATAAAGATTTGTATTTCTTCTTGGCTTAATTTTCCTCCCATATCCGTATACCAAAAGAAAAATCCAATGTAGACCGCTCCTAAAATTAACCAAGTTTTCATATTCTGTAAAATGTAATTTTCTTCAATAATAAGTTAAAAGCTTTACAAGATCACTCTTTAATTATACTGTATATATATACAGTATTAAATCATTAAACCCTTATGAAAATTGATTATCTGGGCGATGCACCAGAGGATGATCTATCTCCTCTAGAAATCCCCTATTTCTTAAATACCGTCAGAGTGGGATGGCCTAGTCCTGCAGATGATTATGTTGAAAGAGCTATAGACCTAAATGAATATCTAATAAAGAATCCTGCAGCTACTTATTTTGTTCGTGTAAGTGGAGACTCAATGATTAATGCGCATATAGGGGATGGGGCCATCTTGATAGTCGATAGAAGCATAGAGCCAAGTCATAATAAGATTGTTATAGCTTCAATAGATGGATCCTATGCATGCAAGAGGCTATTGCTTAAACCAAAAGTCTGTCTTGTATCTGAGAATCCAAAATATCCACCCATAATGGTTAATAAAGAAGAAGAACTAGAAGTAGCTGGTACAGTTATAGCCTCGATAAATCTCTACTAAAATATGGCATTTGCTTTGGTTGACTGTAATAGCTTTTATGCATCATGTGAAAGAATATTTAGACCAGATATTAAAAGAAAACCTGTAGTCGTCTTGTCAAATAATGATGGCTGTGTAGTTGCTCTATCAAAAGAAGCCAAACAGCTTGGAATTAAAATGTGTGAACCTTGGTTTAAGATAGAAAAGCCTTTTTTACAAAAAGGAGGTGTAGCGTTTTCTTCTAACTATGAGCTATATGCTGATATATCTTCTAGAGTTATGCAAACCTTGGAGTATTTATCACCTAAAGTAGAGGTCTATAGCATAGACGAGGCCTTCTTGGATCTAACCGGCCTACGTAATCATGAAGAATTTGGACATCAATGTCGCAGAACTATAGATCAATGGGTTGGTGTACCTGTTTGTGTAGGCATAGGTCCAACAAAGACTCTAGCAAAAGCGGCTAACTACGGAGCCAAGCATTATCCTGCGACTAATGGCGTTGTTAGTTTATTGGATGTCAGAAGGCGAAATAAATTGCTTTCATTAATGCCAGTAAGAGAAGTCTGGGGTGTTGGAAGTAGAATTAATAAAAAATTAAATAGCCTAGGAATAGAGACAGCTCTAGAGCTGGCTGAGATAGACACTAAATTAATAAAAAGAAAGTTTAGCAGTGTCCTAGAAAGAACTGTAATGGAGCTAAAAGGCTATCCATGCATAGGTTTAGAGCACCAACCAAAAACTAAAAAACAAATTGTTGTAAGTAGAACATTTGGTAAAAAAGTTAATGATGTTTCTTCTATCAATGAGGCTGTTAGTGACTATGCTTCACGCGCATGTGAAAAGCTAAGAAGGGAAAATCAATATTGTAAAATGGTTTCAGTTTTTATGAGAACAAACTATTTTCGAAAGCAAGACAGACAATATAATGGGTTCCAAAGTTATAAATTATTTTCTCCAACAAATGATACTAGAGATATTTTAAATGCCACAAGATATCTGACAGAGAAGCTTTTCAAGAAGGATATTAATTTCATTAAAGCAGGTGTGATGCTCAGTGATTTTTATGATGAAGGTATTTATCAAGGTGATTTATTTAGGGTTTTTAATGGAAGAGAGGATAGTAAAAAATTAATGACGACAATCGATAAAATCAATTCTTCAGGAATTGGAAAAATTACATTTGCTTCTCAGGGAATTAAGAAGTCCTGGTCTATGAAGAGATTATTAAAATCCCCCAGGTATCTTACCAGCTGGGAAGAAATGCCTGTCGTTAAGTAAGTTTAATAACCGCTATGAAATCTAAAAAGACTATCTTTCTGATTAATGTAATTGGATTCAATTATAGATAATTGTTTTAATCTATCGGACCAGTCTTCATCAAAGATGTTGGAGTAGATATCTAAGTAAAGATCACAATGGCGCGATTCAGCTTCGTGGAGCTTTGAATAAAACTTTTTAAGAGAATCTGGAAGAAAAGGTAACAGGGCATGAAATCTCTCACATGACCTAGCCTCTATTAAAGAACAAGTAATCAAACTATCTTTAAGTTTGTATGGCTCTTGATTAGAAGATGCATCATGTAAAGTTTGAGCATATTTACCAGATTTTAAGTTTCTGTATTGATAACCATGTTTGTCAATAAGCCTGAGAACTTGTTCAAAATGTAAAAGCTCTTCTCTTGCTAAGGGTGAAAGAAGTTTAGCTAAATTAAAATGAGGATATTTATGAATTAAAGAAATGGCAGAACTGGCAGCTTTCTTTTCACAATGAGCATGGTCAATTAACAGGATATCAAGCGAATTTAATGCGCGGTCTATCCAAGCTTGAGGTGTAGGAGAACTAAGAATACTTTCCCAGGTCTCAGACATTGAAATATTCTTCAGTTTTAAAATAACGCTGATAATGGGCTTCTGATAACTGAAAAAGTTCTTCTTCCATGATTCTTTTTAAATCAGATAAATTTGTTATAGTTTTAGTTACAAGATCAAAACCAAAATCATTAGGATTGAGGATTGATTGACTTCCTGATCTAAGAAGATCAAAAACCCAACATAATGAATTACTCTCCTCGTCGAATTTGATTTTATACTCGATAAGCTTTGATTTGAGGAGACTTTCATCAGTGATGAGAATCTTTGATTCCATAATCTGGACCTTTAAGCTCTCAAGCCTTTGTAAAACAAGCTCTTTCTCTTTATCTTTGTAGGAATTCCACTCTATTATTTCGTGTTGAAAACGTTTGCAACCCCTGCAGACTTCATCTCCAAAGACAGTTGAGCATACGCCTATACATGGGGTTTTTACTGATTTACTCATCCTCTCTTATGATATATCGAAGTGATTTCAACGCAACTTTAAATTGCAGTTTATGATAAAATGCCGCCGCAATTACTAACTTCCTCACGAAATATCATGCTAAAAAATTATAAAGAACATGTAGAAGAAAGATTACAAGAAGGGATACCCCCTCTTCCTCTTAATGCCGAACAAGTTTCAGAGCTTGTAGAGCTTTTAAAGGCGCCTCCAGCTGGTGAAGAAGATTTTATATTAGACCTAATAACAAATAGAACGCCTGCAGGGGTTGATCCTGCAGCTTATGTAAAAGCTGCTTTTTTAACTGATGTTGCAAAAGGTGCAACCTCTTCACCATTGATAGACAAACAACTTGCTACTAAATTATTGGGAACAATGTTAGGTGGTTACAATGTGGAATCACTTATAGGACTTTTAGAAGATGATGCGGTGGGAGGATTGGCTGCTGATGGCTTAAGTAAGACGCTTCTAATGTTCAATGCCAAGCATGATGTTATTGAGCTATCAAAAACAAATAAAAATGCTAAAAGAGTTGTAGATTCATGGTCCGATGCTGAATGGTTTACAAATAAACCAAAACTTCCTGAAGTAATTAAAGCAATAGTTTTTAGAGTAGAGGGAGAAATAAATACGGACGATCTATCTCCTGCTCCAGATGCTCCTTCGAGGCCCGACATACCTCTTCATGCATTGGCGATGCTCAAAAAGACTATGGATCATCCTCTAGAAAAAATTAAAAAATTAAAAGAATCAGGTCTCCCGATTGTTTTTGTAGGTGATGTTGTTGGAACAGGTTCTTCAAGAAAATCTGCAACTAACTCTCTTCTATGGT
Organism: uncultured Gammaproteobacteria bacterium; assembly: GCA_913031395.1. Lineage (GTDB taxonomy): Bacteria > Pseudomonadota > Gammaproteobacteria > Magnimaribacterales > Magnimaribacteraceae > Magnimaribacter. Next base: position 18,738 of record CAJWDT010000007.1, on the reverse strand, counting down.
ACATAGGTGAAGATATCCCCTTCATTCCTAATAAAAAACAGGCCGGTATATGTATCGGAGGAAAAATTGCGCCAATCTTCTTCAATACTTTAGAGGATTCTGGAGCTTTAGCTTTCGAATGTGATGTTAGCAAAATGAATCTTGGTGATGTAATAGAAATATATCCCTACGAACAGAAAGTTGTTAACTCTGAAACCAAAGAACAATTATGCAATTATGAATATAAATCTAATACCTTACTCGATGGAGTGAGAGCTGGAGGAAGAATACCTCTGATCATTGGAAGAAGTCTCACAGATGAGACAAGAGAAATATTAAAGTTGGAAACTTCAACAATTTTTACTAGACCTGATGAAGCAGAAAAAAGTCAGAGAGGCTTCACGCTAGCTCAGAAAATGGTCGGCAAAGCGTGTGGCGTAGAAGGTATAAGACCAGGAATATATTGTGAACCAAGAATGTCTACGGTTGGAAGTCAAGACACTACTGGACCCATGACAAGAGATGAGCTAAAAGAATTAGCTTGCTTAGGTTTTAACTCAGACCTAGTAATGCAATCCTTTTGTCATACAGCCGCTTATCCTCTGCCTAAAGATGTAGAGATGCAACACTCTCTGCCAGAATTTATACAAACAAGGGGTGGTGTAGCTTTAAAACCTGGTGATGGAATAATCCACTCTTGGCTTAACAGGATGCTATTACCAGATATGGTAGGAACTGGAGGAGACTCTCATACCAGATTTCCGCTTGGGATAAGTTTTCCTGCTGGTTCCGGATTAGTGGCATTCGGAGCTGCTCTTGGAGTTATGCCACTAGACATGCCTGAATCTGTTTTAGTAAAGTTTAAAGGTGAAATTCAACCGGGAATTACTCTTCGAGATCTAGTGAATGCTATTCCTTATGCCGCACTGCAATCAGGTCAGCTGACTCTTCCCAAAGAAGGTAAAATTAATATCTTCTCAGGTAGATGCTTAGAAATTGAAGGTTTACCTGATCTCAAAGTCGAACAAGCCTTTGAATTATCAGATGCTTCGGCCGAAAGATCTGCTTCAGGTTGTACCATCAAGCTTAATGAAGAGCCAATCAGAGAGTACTTAGAATCTAATATTACGCTACTAAGGTGGTTAATTTCTGAAGGATATGAAGATAAAAAGACTTTAGAAAGAAGAGCTCAAGCTATGGAGTCTTGGCTTGAAAATCCAGTACTTATGAGAGCAGACGAAGATGCAGAGTATGCCGCTGTAATTGAAATTGATCTGAATGAGATCACCGAACCTCTCTTAGCTTGCCCTAATGATCCAGACGACATAAAACCATTATCAGAAATAGCTAATACTCAAATAGATGAAGTCTTTATAGGCTCATGCATGACTAATATCGGACATTTTAGAGCAGCAGGAAAACTTTTAGAAAATGAATCTGAACTACCGTCAAAACTTTGGGTGTCACCTCCAACAAAAATGGATAAGCATCAACTTACTCAAGAAGGTTACTATGATATTTTTGAGAATGCTGGCGTTAGGCTTGAAATGCCAGGATGTTCTTTGTGCATGGGCAACCAAGCGAGAGTTGAAGCTGAATCAACTGTTGTGTCGACATCTACTCGTAATTTTCCTAACAGATTAGGTGATGGAGCAAATGTCTATTTAGCTTCTGCGGAAGTTGCTGCAATTTCAGCAACATTAGGTCACATACCCACTAAGGAAGAATACTCTCGTTACATGTCAGAAATTAATTCGATGAGCTCTGATATTTACAGATACTTAAATTTCCATGAAATCGCTTCTTATAAAGAGGCAGCCAATAGTGCGATTCTTCCCTCCGTCACCATTGAAGAAGTAAAGACTTAATTAGCTAAGTTGCCTTGAAGCTTTAGATTTGTCGTTTCTAGTATCTTCTAGATCTTTTAAGTACTTGTCATCAATGTCATCAGTGACATATTTACCATTGAATATTGAGCATTCGAATTGTTTGATTGCCTCGTTTCCAATTTGTGCTGCTTGAACAAGATCATCTAGGTCCTGATAAATTAGCCAATCTGCTTTTATGAACTCTTCAACTTCTTTCTCTGTTCTTTTATGAGCTACCAATTCTGTAGTAGCAGCCATATCAATACCGTACACATTCTGATATCGAATCGGAGGAGCTGCAGAAGCAAAATACACTTTCTTTGCTCCGGAAGACCTCGCCATTTCTATGATTTGCCTGCTCGTTGTTCCACGAACAATAGAGTCATCGACCAACAGAACCACTTTGTCCTGAAACTCTAAACCAATAGGATTAAGTTTTTGTTTTACAGATTTTTCTCTTTTTTCTTGAAAAGGCATAATAAAGGTTCTGCCAATATATCTATTTTTAACAAACCCTTCACGATACTTTATTCCTAAAGTTGAGGCCAATTGAAGTGCAGAAGTTGTGCTGCTATCAGGGATAGGTATAACGACATCAATGTCATGTTCAGGTCTTTGTTCCATGATCTTATTTGCTAAATATTCTCCCATTCTCAAACGAGATTTGTGCACAGATATTTTATCAATAGTAGCATCAGGCCTTGCAAGATACACATACTCAAAGATACAAGGAGTGGGTATAGGATTTTTTATACAAGACTCAGTTTCTAGAACACCGTCAGCACTTATAAAAACAGCTGAACCAGCTTGAATGTCATCAATGGTTTCATAGCCTAAATAGTCTAATACGGTACTTTCGGAGGCAATGACATAATCACTTCCAATCAAATCTCTTTCTTTAGAGCCAACCATCAAAGGTCTAATACCAAAAGGATCTCTAAAGCCAACGATTCCCACGCCATTGATCATAATTACAACAGAATAAGCTCCTCTGACTCTTTTGTGTAAAGCTCTAACAGCAGCAAATATTTCTTTTGACCCTGGTTTGATTGATCCTTGTTTCTGAAGTTCGTGTGCAAATACATTGAGAAGGATTTCACTATCTGAATCTGTGTTCAAATGCCTAAGATCCTTATTAACAAGAATATCTTTGAGCTCTTCTTGATTGGTAAGATTTCCATTATGAGAAATGCTTATACCAAAAGGAGAATTTACATACATAGGCTGAGCTAACTCTCTGTCCTCGCTACCAGAAGTTGGATATCTTACATGGCCTATACCCATCTGCCCTCTCAAGTTAAGCATATGCTGACTTCTTATAACATCCCTAACAAGGCCGAGTTGTTTGCGGATAAAGAATCTATTATGTGTTGAAGTTGCTATTCCTGCAGCATCTTGTCCTCTGTGTTGTAGAATTGTTAAAGCATCATAAATAGCAGGAGAAACCTCTTTTTGACTTACAACTCCAACTACACCACACATGTTTACATTCTATATCAAAGAGTAATTTTAGGATTGTCTTTATCGAGAATAATATCGGCTTTTTTTATCCACTTATCAAAGATAGGTTTAGAGTATTCATATACCTGTAGAGAATATATTCTAGAATAAGAATCTAACCACCATTGATTTTTGTCTAGAGAAGTTAAATTAAAAACAAATATGCTGCTCAATATCGCCAATACTTTTACAGACCCAAAAAATAAACCCAAAAGCCGATCTAATCCTTTTAAACCAATAGCAGAAATAAATCTTGAGATTACAGAACCAACTATTCTCATAGTTAAAAAGCTTATTAAAAACATCAAAATAAAGCTGATTATATTTTTTAAAGAGTCAGAATTAACGTAATCCTGAACAAAAGGAAAAAGAAAAGGTCCATAAACCCAAGCAATTAATAAAGATAGGATCCAAGCGGCTGCAGAAAAAACTTCTTTTACAAATCCATTAAATAATCCAATTAGGCCGAAAGTAATAATAAGAGTTACTGAAAACCAATCAATGAGTGCAAAATCTTCAATCATATTGCGTAATCTTAGGATCAAAACCATCTAAATTCTTCAGCTTCTCTAACACTTCTAACGAATCTTTTTTAATCAAGGTAGGTCCGACATATAAATCGAATCTATCAGAGCTGCTCTTTTGATATCTTGAATAAACTTTAAAACCTAACTTTTTTAAAGAAACTAGATCATTTAGCAAGTTATCTTCGTTTGCATAAGTCTTTACCTTTACTGTCCAAGCGGGTGTGAATTCAGTTCGTCCGTTATGGGATAATTTTTCTTCTAGAATAGCTTCAAAATTATCATATTCCACGTTTTCATTAATTGGTATATTGAGATTAATATTTGGTATTTGATTAGAAAAGGGACTTCTGTCTTCAGTCTCATAGATGACTGGTTCAATAAATAAAGTTAAGAGAAAAAACCCAAAAATGAAAGCTATTAAAAAATAATTAATTCTTTTCACTGCTATTATTCTTAATTTTGTCTATAGCCTTATAAGCTTCACTCACAGTAATAAAAGATCCAAATACCACTTGAGGCGTCCCTTCATCGTAACCTTTTTTAACGGCTGAATAAACTGAGTCATAGACCGTTGCTTGTTTTTTAGTTAAATCTTTAATCAATAATTCCTGGTTAGTAATATTAAAACGGTCATCATCAATTACACAAACACTCCATTCAGATATTAAATCAGAAATCTCCTGAATGATGGAAACTATATCTTTATCTGACATAGAAGAAAAAATAGCATTGAATTTTTGGTTCTTATAATTATTTTGGAGAAAAATAATAAGATTTTTAACTGATGCAGGATTATGGGATACATCTAGCACAAAGTTATCTACAACCTCGCACCTGCCCTTTAAATAAGTACCAGTAATCACTTCCTTATAATTAGCATCCCTCTTAGAAAGTAATTTAAATGCAGTTAATGCACATGCAGCCGATTCAGAATTAAGGCTAAGATTGGACAAACCTTTTAAGTTAAGATCTTTTCCATTAAAAGAATAATCCCAACTGCCTTTTAGAGGTTGAATAATGAAACCTTCACCAAGCTGATAAACAGAAGAGCAAACTTCATGAGCTTTTGAAGTGATCGATTTAGGCATAACTTCTGAACCTAAAATAGCTACTTTACCTTGTTTAAAAATGGCGGCTTTTTGAGAACCAATTTCTTCCAAAGAGTTACCTAGCCATTTCTCATGATCCATCTCTATATTGGTGACAATGGAAATATCGGCATTAATTAGATTTACCGGATCGTACTTTCCTCCAACACCAATTTCTAAAATAACAAAATCTAATTGCTCCTGCGAGAATATGTAAAAAGCTGCTAATGTCGCATAATCAAAATAAGTTAGTCTACTTTCTTCTTTTATACTTTCTATTTCCTTGAACGCCTCAATAATTCTCTCATCATCAATATTTTTACCATTGATCTGAATTCTTTCATTGAAGTTGATTAAATGTGGCGATGTGTAAACTCCAACTTTATAGTTTGTGTTTAGAAAAAGATTCTTTAAGTATTCTACAGTTGTTCCTTTTCCATTAGTGCCTCCAATGATAATTGATTTTTTTGCTAGAGGCTTTTTAACAATCTTAGTAAAAATTTTTTGAAGTCTCTCTAATCCAAACTCACCTTCATCAGGTCTATTAGAGTTTATATATCCAAGCCAATCTGATAAAAGGTTGGAATTCATTTAATTTTATTTTTTAGAAATCAGGCTAGATAAAAGTCTATGAATAGTATCTTTCAATTCTTTTCTATGAACGATCATGTCAATTGCACCATGTTCAAGTAAGAATTCACTTCTTTGGAATCCTTCGGGAAGCTGGACATTCAAGGTTTGCTCTATAACTCTCGGCCCAGTAAAACCTACAAGGGCTTTAGGTTCAGCAATATTTATGTCGCCCAACATAGCAAGGCTTGCAGAAACTCCTCCATAAATAGGATCTATCATTACAGAAATATAGGGTAGCTTTGCTTGCCTCATTTTTTCTATTGCTGCACTTGTTTTAGCCATTTGATATAGGGATACAAGAGACTCTTGCATCCTTGCCCCACCACTTGTAGAGAAACAAACCATCGGTAGCTGATTCTCCAAGGCATAATTAGTTGTATCCACAAATTTCTGGCCAACCACTGAGCCCATGGATCCCCCCATATATCTAAATTCGAAAGCTGAAGCGACAATAGGCATTTTTTTTAGATAGCCCTTCATAGCGATCAAGGCTTCTTTCTCATTACTTGTTTTTTCTGCCGAATCAATCCTGTCTTTATAAGATTTAGTATCTTTAAATTTCAACCAGTCCCGAGGAGCTTTATCTTCTGAAATTTCAATTATTTCAGCAGCATCCAAAAAAAGCTCTAGTCTCTTACGAGCACCTATTCTGATGTGATGATCACACTTTGGGCAGACAAATAGATTAGATTCTAATTCAGGAACATAGAGAATATTGTTACATGAACTGCAGCTCTGCCAGAGTCCTTCAGGAATAGTAGATTTTTTGGTTGTCTCCTTTCTTATAAAAGAAGGTAAAATCTTTTCAAACCAATTTGCCATAGTTATTGAAGAACTTTTGAAAGTTCTTTTGTTTTGGAAGCCACCTTTTCAATAATATCTTCGCCTTGACCGATCAAGTCTACAAAAACGCTACCTGCAACTATACCATCAGCAACATCTTTAACTGAAGATGCAGAATCAGAATCTTTTATACCAAACCCTATAGCAATAGGTAAATCTGTATACGTCCTCAATATTCCCACTTTATCTTTGACATCATCTGAATCAATATTACTTGCTCCTGTAATTCCTTTTACTGAAATATAATAAATATACCCAGAAGATTGAGATGAAATCTTTTGTGCTCTTTCTGAGCTTGTAGTTGGGGCTATCAGTCTAATAATGTCAATGTCATATTTTTTTGCTTGTTCGCTAAAACTAGAACTTTCTTCAGGAGGCATATCAACAATTAAAATACCATCCACTCCAACATCTACTGCTTCAATCATGAACCTCTCAGCTCCCATAGATTCAAAAGTATTCATATAACCCATAAAAACAATTGGTGTAATGCTATTGGTAGACCTAAACTTTTTTACTAAATCCAAAGCACTCTTCAAGGAAGTCCCTTTTTTTAGTGCTCGTTCATGTCCCCTTTGGATGGATATACCCTCTGCCATGGGATCGGAAAAAGGTATGCCTAACTCAATTATATCGGCACCTTCCTCTACCATCGTATCCATAATTTTGAGAGTAGTATCAAGATCAGGATCTCCTGAAACAATATAAGTTATCAGTGCAGTTTGATCTTGTGCATTAACCTTAGAAAATGTTTCTTTAATTCTGGAGGTCAAAGCTCTATTCCTTCTATGTCCGCGACTGTATTGATATCTTTGTCTCCTCTTCCCGAAACATTTACAACAATAGATTGTTCTTTACTCATTGAAGGTGCAATTTTTTTAACATGTGCAATACCATGGGCTGTTTCAAGTGCAGGCATTATTCCTTCTATTCTGGTCAGTTCTTTAAATGCTTCAAGCGCTTCTTCATCATCTGCAGTAACATATTCTGCTCTTCCTATGTCCTTGAGCCAAGCATGCTCAGGCCCTACTCCAGGATAATCAAGACCAGCAGAGACAGAGTGAGTTTCAGTAATTTGACCTGAATCATCTTGCATTAAATAAGTTCTCATACCATGCAGAACCCCTTCTTTACCGTCATTTAATGGAGCTGCATGCTTACCGCTGCTCAATCCTAAACCTCCAGCTTCTACTCCAATCAATCTAACATTCTTGTTTTCAATAAACGGATAAAATAAACCCATAGCATTAGATCCCCCTCCAACACATGCAACCAAAACATCTGGGTCTTGGCCAATTTCTGTCTTACTTTGTTCCAAGACTTCTTCTCCTACGACTGCATTAAAGTCTCTAACTATTTGAGGATAAGGATGTGGCCCTGCCACGCTACCGATAATGTAATAAGTATCATCGACATTTGTAACCCAATCTCGCATCGCTTCATTCATTGCATCCTTCAATGTACTAGTCCCTGAGCTAACACCTATAACCTCTGCACCTAATAACTTCATCCTAAATACGTTTAGAGATTGTCTTTGAATATCTTCTTCCCCCATGTAAACAAGGCACTCCAGACCATGTCGCGCTGCAACTGTTGCGCTAGCTACGCCATGCTGCCCTGCACCCGTCTCAGCAATAATCCTCTTTTTTCCCATGTGCTTTGCTAAGAGAATTTGACCAACAGTATTATTAATTTTATGGGCCCCTGTATGATTAAGATCTTCTCTTTTTAAAAAGATTTTTGCGCCTCCCAATAATTCAGTCCAACGTTTAGCAAAGTATAAAGGGGAAGGCCTGCCTACGTAGTGAGTTAAATCATCTCTAAATTCTTTAAGAAAATTTTTATCTTTCTTAATAAATTCGTATTGCTCGGATAGTTCTTCTAAGGCAGGAACTAATGTCTCAGCGACATATCTCCCTCCATAAACTCCAAATCGTCCGTTTTTATCAGGTAACAATTCTTTAGACATTAAAACTCCTCACGTTTTTAACTAAATTTTTTAATTTTTTATGATTCTTTATTCCTGGTTTATCTTCAATACTGGAACATACATCTATGCCAATACAATTGTCTAGCACGACAGCTTGCTTAAAGTTTGACTCATCAATCCCACCTGCAACAAGAAAAGGTAAGTTGATCTTTCCTTCTATCAGAGAGAGATTGAATGTTTGACCTGTGCCTCCGTATGCATCGTCATTAAAACTATCTAATATCAACATTTTAGCACTTTTATAATCTTGATTTATTTTTTCTAAATCTATGGTTGGATATATTCTTACTGCTTTTACATAATCAGTATTAAAACTTTCACAATATTCGATTGTTTCTTCTCCATGAAACTGTGGTATTGCTCCGGGAAGAGCCTTTAAAGACTCCGATACAAATTCTCTTTGTTGATTTACAAATAATAAAAATATTTCGATGTCATCAGGTAGTTTTGCTTTTATTTTAGTTATCTGATTTAAATTAATATAACGCTTACTTTTTTCAAATAAATTAAAACCTATAGCATTTACATTTAATTTAGATGCCATGATGGCATCTTCCGTATTCGTTAGACCGCAGACTTTAATATATGTACCCATATGAAAATTATAGAATATTTATTTAGTAATTTTACCTAATAAGGTCAGAATTGATTTTGGGTATTTTAAATTTTTGAGGATACTCTGGGCCTAAAAAATAAAGTCCAGACGAATTTACAGTTTTACCTGCTATTGATCTATTTTTAGCTTTCAAAATTTTATCTACTTCCTTTGGAGTAATTTCTTTTTTGCCTGTCATTATTAATGTCCCAATAATTATCCTAACCATGTGTAATAAAAATGCATTTGCCTTTAACTCTACCGAGATAAAATTCTTATTTTTTAGGATCTTTATCTCCTGCATATCCCTAATAGGCGATTTAGACTGACAACCCGAACCTCTAAATGAGCTGAAATCATGTTCTCCGACTAGATATCTTGATGCAAGTTTCATATTTTTTAAATCAAGCTTGTGAGGTATAAATAAAGACCTTTTAGACCAAAGTGCTGATGGAGTTGGGCTATTTAAAATATTAAATAGGTATGTCCTACTTTTAGCCGAAAACCTTGCATGAAAGGATTCATCAACCTCCTTAGACCATAAAATACGAATATCTTTTGGCAGATAAGAATTAATTCCCCTAACCCACTCATTTTGAGTTCTATGAACTTGAGAATCAAAGTGAACTACTTGCATACAGGCATGTACTCCTGCATCGGTTCTACCACTACAAAAAGTTCTAACTTTATGATTAGCAACTTTACTTATTGATTGATCAATGTGTCCTTGAATAGTTTTACTGGTACTTTTTTGTTTTTGAAAACCATAATAGTCAGTGCCGTCATACTCAATGCCTAGAGCAATTCTTGTAAAATCCATCTATATATTTATTTTATTCAGTAAGCTAAGGACAGTTTGTTTTTCTTCTTGAGAAGGATTATCTTCTAGCAATTGATTTAGAAGCTTTTGAGCTTCATCTTTTTGATCCATCTCTATTAAGCTTCTGGACAAATTGATCTTAGCTTTTCTCTCATCACCTATTTCATTAGAAATATCGACATTTATATTAGGGACTTCTTTTTTACCCTCGTACCTTATTAGAGCCAGTATCAGACAAAAAATAATAACGCCGAGAATAAGCCCGCTTACACCCTCAAGATAAACTCCTGTCAAAAAGAAAAATTCAGTTTCTAAACTTAATAAAAGATTTTCCATTCACTGTTTATTCAAAGATCAATTCAGCTATTTGTATGCTATTCAAAGCAGCGCCTTTTAGTAAATTGTCTGCTACAACCCATAAATTTATTCTTCGATCACTCCATAAGTCCTGTCTGACTCTTCCAACATGGACAAGATTATCTCCGTCTCCATCAGTTGCAGCCGTGGGATAATCATCTTTTCCAGTACCGTAACTTAAAGATATTCCTGGAGCATTTTTTAAAAGTTCTACAACAGCTTTTTCTGTAAGAGGCTTCTCCGATTTTATGTGAATAGATTCTGAGTGACCATTTAATACAGGCACCCTTACACAAGTAGCGGCGACTTGAATATCAGGATCAAGAATTTTATGAGTTTCTTTTAGCAATTTATTCTCCTCTTTTGTATATCGATTACTTTCGAATACATCACAATGAGGAAGAACATTATTTGCTATCTGTTTAGGATATATAGCCACAGATTGATCACTACTACCTTGATAAGCATCTAATTGACTTATAAGTTCTTCTGTTGCCTCTTTGCCCGTACCAGAGACTGCTTGTAGGGTTGTAACATCAATTCTCTTTATATTAAATTCGTCATGAATTGGCTTTAATGCCACTAACATCTGGATAGTCGAGCAATTAGGATTCGCAATAATTCCTGGTTGCTTATAATCATTTAGCTCATATCCATTGACTTCAGGAACAATCAAAGGAATATTCTCTTCGTAACGGAAACAAGAAGAATTATCGACTACTACACAACCTTGAGAAACTGCTATGGGAGCGAATTCTTTTGAAACAGAAGCTCCGGCAGAAAAAAGTGCCAAATCTGTATCAGTAAAATCATAATCAGAGAGATTTTGGATAACATAGTCTTTATTTCTGAAATAAACTTTTTTCCCTTCGGATTTTTTACTAGCTAATAATACAATTTCAGCATCGGTGAATTTATCTTCAAGAAGCCTTAAAAAGGCTTGTCCGACCATTCCTGTAGCTCCTGCAACAGCTATCTTTCTTGCATTCCTTTTCATTTTAATTAAGTCTCTCAATTATTTTAGATCCCATTTGAGAAGTAGAGAGTTTTTTGTCGTCATTTCCCTCTAAATCATTTGTCCTATAACCCTCAGATAAAACTGTTTCAACAGCATGTTCAATTGATGCAGATGCCTTATTTTCATTGAAACTATACTTTAGCATCATGGCTAAAGATAAAATTGCAGCAATTGGATTTGCCAATCCTTGCCCAGCAATATCTGGGGCAGATCCGTGCACTGGTTCATACATACCTTGATTATTAGAGTTTAATGAAGCTGAGGGCAACATCCCTATAGAGCCTGTTAACATTGCTGCGATATCAGAAAGAATATCCCCAAAAAGATTGCCTGTAACCATGACATCAAACTGTTTTGGATCTCTTACCAATTGCATCGCAGCATTATCCACAAGCATATGAGATAACTCTACTTCCGGATAATCCTTGGAAATATTAGTAATAACATCTCTCCATAAAACACTTACTTCTAATACATTTGCTTTATCAACAGAGCATAAAGTTTTATTTCTCTTTTGTGCGGCCTCGAAAGCCACTCTGCCAATTCTTTCGATTTCATTCCTGTTATATACCATGGTATTAAAAGCAGATTGATCATCTTCAGACCTTCCTCTTGGCTCTCCAAAATAAATACCGCCTGTAAGCTCCCTGACAATAAGCAGATCTAAATCTTGAACTTTTTCAGCCCTAAGAGAAGATGAATCAGAAAGATGCTTTGATAAAATGGCAGGTCTTAAATTTGCAAATAAATCTAGTTCCGCTCTAAGCCCTAACAAGGCCCTCTCCGGACGAAGTTGATAATCTAAATTATCCCAAGCTGGACCCCCTACGGCTCCTAATAAAATTGCATCAGAGTCTCTAGCAGCTTCTAATGTTTCATCTGGAAGAGGCTTGCCAAAAGTATCATAAGCTATGCCTCCTACTGCGGCCTCTTTATGAATTATTCCTAAGTTATAGACTTCGTTAACATGTATTAAAACTTTTCTAGCTTCATCACAAACTTCAGGTCCGATGCCATCACCAGGCAATATAAGAATTTGTTTGAGCTTATCCATTTTTTTTCTCATTTATAAAAATCCAAGGGGAGTCTAATGCTCTCTTTTTCTCAAATTCTTTTATTTGTTCTGAATGGGTTAAGCTCAGTCCTATTTCATCTAATCCTTCAAGAATGCATTTTTTTCTAAATGGATCAATTTCAAATTGAGCTACTTGGCTATCTTCTGAAAATATGACTTGATTCTCTAAATCAATCTCAATGATCTTTCTCTCGTGAGAGAGTGCTAATAGTTTATCAATTTCATTACTAGACAAAACTATAGGAAGCAGCCCATTATTAAAGCAATTATTATAAAAAATATCTGCAAAACTCTCTGCAATTACAACCCTAAAACCATAATCCATTAAAGACCAAACAGCATGCTCCCTGCTTGACCCACAACCGAAATTCTTTTTACTTATAAGTATGTCCGAATCTAAGAATCTGGATTGATTTAAGATAAAATTTTCACTTAATTTTCTTTTACTAACATCTTGACCAGGAAAACCTTCATCTTCATATCTCCAAGCATCAAATAAGTTTTCTCCAAAGCCACTTTTTTTGATTGATTTTAGGAACTGCTTGGGGATGATTTGATCTGTATCTACATTATCTCTATCGAGAGGCACCGCCTGTCCAGTATGGAACGTTATGGTATTTTTCATTACAGATATTCCCTAACATCAACAAAACTTCCTTCTATGGAGGAAGCAGCAGCTGTAGCCGGTGAGACGAGATGAGTTCTGCCACCATAGCCCTGTCTGCCTTCAAAATTTCTATTTGATGTAGATGCACAATGCTCTCCATCTCCTAGCTGATCAGGGTTCATAGCCAAACACATTGAACACCCTGGAGCTCTCCATTCAAATCCAGATTCTATGAATATCTTATCCAACCCTTCTCTTATAGCTTGATCAGAAACCAAACCGGACCCAGGGACAACTATTGCTCTTTTGATAGAATCTGAGACTTTTTTTCCTTCTAAAATTTTTGCAGCCTCTCTTAAATCCTCAATTCTAGAATTTGTACAAGAGCCAATGAAAACTTGGTCTAATTGTATATCTTTGATTTTCTTACCTGACTCAAGATTCATATATTCCAGTGCGTGTTTTATCGAATCGCTAGTAGATTCAGGAATTAACCCGTCAATATCGCTAACCATCTCTGGAGATGTACCCCAAGTCACTTGAGGGGCTATGGAAGATCCATCAATTGTTATTTCATGATCAAAAAAAGCATTATCATCACTCACTAGTTGACTCCATTGTTTGGTAGCTTGAATCCATTGATCTCCGGATGGAGCAAAAGGTCTATTTTCTATGTACTTTTCAGTTGTGAGATCATAAGCGACTAAGCCAGCTCTTGCTCCAGCTTCAATTGCCATATTACATACCGTCATTCGACCTTCGATCGACATATTTTCAATAACAGAACCTGCATATTCAATTGCATATCCTGTACCTCCAGCAGTTCCTATCTTTCCTATTACAGCTAGCGTTACATCCTTTGCAGTTACACCTTTTTGTAATTCACCAGATATCACTACCCTCATATTTTTTAATTTTGAAGTTTTTAAACACTGAGTAGCGAGTACATGCTCGACTTCAGAAGTTCCAATACCCATTGAAAGCGTAGCCAAAGCTCCATGAGTAGATGTATGAGAATCACCACAAACAATGGTCATGCCAGGCAAGGTTAATCCTTGCTCAGGACCAACAACATGAACAATACCTTGTCTATGATCGTTAATATCAAATTGTAAAATTTCGTGTTCCTTGCAATTATCATCTAAGGTAATAACCTGCAATTTTGAAACCTCGTCATCTATACCTTCTAATCCTTTAGATCTGTTTGTTGTAGGGACATTGTGATCAGGTGTAGCTATATTTGCTGATATTCTCCAAGGCTTGCGTCCAGCCAATTTAAGACCCTCAAATGCCTGAGGTGAAGTGACTTCATGAATAAGGTGCCTGTCTATGTAAAGTAGATATGTTCCATCTGCCCTTAGATCAACCTCATGAAGATTCCACAACTTATCGTATAAAGTATTTGGCATAATCAAGAAACTATGAAATGTCTGGAATGTCAGTTACAACATCAGCATTTTGAGCTCTATTTCTTAAAAAATGATCCAAAATAACTAGAGAAGCCATTGCTTCAGCGATAGGTGTAGCTCTTATTCCAACGCAAGGATCATGCCTACCTTTGACTTGAATTTGCTCAGACTGACCTAAGCTATTTATAGTCAGACCCTCTTTATTGATACTTGATGTAGGTTTGAGCGCAATAGATAATTTAACATCTTGTCCTGTGCTTATACCACCTGAAATACCGCCTGAATTATTTGATAAATAACCCTCTGGACTCATTTCATCTCTAGATTCCGAACCTTTTGAGTCAACTAAAGAAAAACCTCCTCCGAGCTCAAAACCTTTAACAGCATTTATACTCATCATTGCTTTAGCTAAATCGGCTTCAAGTTTGTCAAAAACAGGTTCGCCAAGACCTACAGGCATGTTGGAGACGGAAACCTCTATCCGAGCTCCTGTAGAGTCACCCTCTTTTCTAAGTTTGTCTATTAGTTTTTCGATATCTTTTAAAATGTTTGTATCGGGACAAAAGAAAGGATTCTTATTTATTTCTTTTTTATCAAAATTGTTAATTTTAATAGGTCCAATCTGAGATAAATAACCTGTAATTTGAATATTTAGATGCTCACTGAGATATTTCTTTGCTACTGCACCTGCCGCAACACGCATGGCAGTCTCTCGTGCTGAAGATCTTCCACCTCCTCTGTGATCTCTAAAACCGTACTTCTTTGAGTATACATAATCAGCATGAGAAGGCCTGAATGTATCCTTAAGATCATCATAATCCTTAGATTTCTGATCGTTATTTCTGATAACGAGCCCTATAGGTGTTCCAGTGGTTTTACCTTCAAACACACCTGAAAGGATTTCTACTTCATCATCTTCTTTTCTTTGAGTGGTATATTTAGAGGAGCCGGGCTTCCTTTTGTCTAATTCCTTTTGAATATCTGCTTCAGATATCTCCAATCCAGGCGGGCAACCGTCAATAATACATCCAAGAGCAGCCCCGTGACTCTCTCCGAATGTAGTCACGACAAAAGACCTTCCAAAAGAGTTTCCTGACATTTTTCTATCTTAATACGTTTTAGGGTGTGCGATTATAGAATTTTTAAACATTTTGGGTATTAAATTTAATATTTATTTATAAAACTCAAATATAATTCTCTAAAATAATCTGAGAATTTTTATGATAAAAGCAGTATTTTGGGATTTTGGTGGTGTCATTACTTCAAGTCCTTTTGAATCCTTTAATAGATATGAAAATGATAATGATCTCCCTGAAAATTTTTTAAGAACTGTCAATTCTACAAATCCTAATAATAATGCTTGGGCAAAGCTTGAAAGGAGTGAAGTAGATCTTAAAAAATTTGATGAACTTTTTTTAGAAGAAAGCCAAAATCTTGGTCATGCAGTCCCTGGAAAAGAAGTCATCGCTCTCTTGAAAGGCGAGGTAAGACCTCAAATGATTAATGCTTTAAAAATCATAAAGAATAAAATGATACAAGCTTGTTTGACAAATAATATTCAAGCCATGGATGAAGAGTTTGCAGGCAATGTATCCGCATCCGGGAAGCATGACGAGGTAATGAAACTATTTGATTTTGTTGTTGAATCAAGCAAAGAAAATGTTAGAAAACCAGATCCTAATTTCTATTTATTGGCTTGCACAAGAGCAGGAATAGAACCTAACGAAGCCATATTTCTAGATGATCTTGGAATAAATCTAAAGCCGGCTAAAGAATTGGGAATGACTACTATTAAGGTGATTGATCCCGATAAGGCCTTAAGTGAGCTTCAATCTTATTTAGACTACGAAATATTCTAGTCTAAGCTACCAGTCCAGCACAGTAGCCTGATGACCAAGCCCACTGGAAATTAAAACCGCCCAAATGTCCGGTAACATCCAAAAGCTCTCCTACAAAATAGAGCCCTTCTTGATGATTTACTTCCATTGTTTGAGAGTTAATAAAATTAGTGTCTATACCGCCTAAAGTGACCTCAGCAGTTCTGTAACCTTCAGTAGAAGAGGGTTTTATCTTCCATTGATTCAATGTATCACCTATACATTTCAAATGATTATCAGCAATATGGTTTAAGGGAGTATCAGCTAACTCCTTCCAAAGGAGATTTTGTAACTCTATCGTAAGTGACTTACTTAAAAAGGATGATAAGTAATTTCTAATTAAAGATTTATTTTTACTTCTTTTTTGCTCTATAAGCTCTTTAGATATATTTCTACCCGGAAGTAAGTCAATAATTATTTCCATTCCGGGTTTCCAGTAATTAGATATTTGTAATATTGCAGGACCACTCATACCTCTATGAGTAAATAATATATTTTCTCTAAAAGATTTATTACTACAACTTACTTCTGCATCAGTAGAAATTCCAGAGAGCTTCTCACAAAATGGTTTTAAAGAGTCGCTATACATAAAAGGAACTAGACCTGCACTGAGCATAGCGATAGGCATATGAAATTGCTCAGCAAGCCTATATCCAAAGTCGCTACCTCCTAAAGTTGGTACAGAAAGTGCCCCAGTAGCAACGATTAAAGACTTACAATCAATTTTGAAAGAGTTTTCGTCACTACTATGTTCATGCCCTTTAACTCTAAATTTATAATAATCTGTTATTTCAGTTTCTAAATTAGAAACTGAAGTGATTTCTGTGTTTTTTATTATTTCTACGTTATTGAGTTCGCATTCTTTAAGAAGCATTTTCACAATATCTTTAGCCGAATGAATACAAAATAATTGATTATGTTTTCGTTCTTCAAACTCAATCTGATGTTTTTTTACAAGATCAATAAAATCCCAAGCGGTGTATCTAGAAAGGGCTGATTTACAAAAATGTTTATTCTTAGAAAGAAAATTATCAAATTCCAAATCTGTATTCGTAAAGTTGCAACGCCCTCCACCAGACATAAGAATTTTTTTTCCAACCTTATTGGACCTTTCTATAACCAATACACTTTTTTTTCTTGAAGCAGCAGTTATAGCCGCCATAAGGCCTGCTGCCCCTGCACCAAGTACAACAACATCATATTTCATTTGATTTTAATGCGAAAAACTAAAAGTTTAATCTTTGGCGGATTTTGGAGAAAAATAATCCATTAAGGCCAATAGAAGCCCTGAGAAAATAAATACCACATGAATGATAATCATCCATTGAATTTCTCTATCCGATACTTCAGAAATATCCATAAATGTTTCTAAAAGATTGATTCCAGAAATGGCTACAATTGAAGCTACTAATTTTAATTTCAAATCACCAAAATCAGTTTTTCCCATCCAGCTTGGTTTGTCTTCACTCTCGTCTGCTACAGAAATTTTTGAAACAAAATTCTCGTAGCCTGCAAAGATTATCATAAGGACTAAATTAGCAATAAGCGCCAGATCAACAACATGAAGTACAAACAACATCATATCTT
Organism: uncultured Gammaproteobacteria bacterium; assembly: GCA_913031395.1. GTDB lineage: Bacteria > Pseudomonadota > Gammaproteobacteria > Magnimaribacterales > Magnimaribacteraceae > Magnimaribacter. The sequence goes on along the minus strand of CAJWDT010000007.1, from coordinate 965 downwards.
TTAAGTCTATTGATAAGAGTATAGGAGCAAAATAAATTAACTCTTGAATTACCTTAACAGTTATAAAAAAGAGAGAGATTGAAAGCACTATATAAATAGGTGCCAGTAGCCACCTACTGGCGAATATAGATTTTTCTAATAAATTCTCTAAATAATTCATGACACTTTAATGAAATATCTTATTCAGCAACCATTAAATTCATAAAATCTGTAACTGAGGTCTGTTCTAGCGACTTTTGATTAGAACAAAGACTCAATATTGATTCTACTCTAGCCTCTGAAAATTGGGTTTTGAGGTTTCTTTCAAATTTTTCTACTAATAATGGAATGCCTTGCTCTCTTCTTCTTCTATGGCCTATTGGATATTCAACTTCAATTTTTTCAGTCGATGAACCATCGTTAAAGAATATCTGAATCGCGTTAGATATTGATCTTTTATCAGATTCTAAATACTCTTTCGAATATCTTGTATCTTCTTCTATTACCATTTTCTCTCTAAGCTGATCAACTCTTGGATCAGATGCGACATCATCTTCGTAATCTTCTGCAATTAAATCACCCTTTAAAAGTCCTATTGCGGTCATGTATTGAAGACAGTGGTCTCTATCTGCAGGGTTGTTTAAAGTTCCTTCTTTGCTGATTATTCTAATAGCTGACTCATGAGTTGAGATAAGAATCTTATCGATATCATCTAATCTATCCTTGATCTGGCCATGTAGTGTGACTGCAGCCTCAACAGCTGTTTGAGCGTGGAATTCTGCTGGAAATGAAATCTTAAATAGAACATTTTCCATCACATAAGAATCAAACTCTCTTGGAAGACTAAATGAATTGCCTTTAAATTGAACATCATAAAAACCCCAAGTTGGTGCAGTAAGGACGCTTGGATAACCAATTTGGCCTTTTTGAGTTAATAGAACCAACTGCAAAGCTCTACTCGTAGCGTCTCCAGCCGCCCAAGATTT
>CAJWDT010000006.1 GCA_913031395.1 uncultured Gammaproteobacteria bacterium | reverse complement strand
TCGAACGTTTGTTGTATTTCTCTTGCTCCATTTATCTTCAAGCTATAGAGAATTTTGTAGTCTAGCCTTACTTGTGTTGTAGTTGCTCCAGGCCCGGCCGAACCAACATACCGATTAACGACATGGTTTAGTATTTTGATAGAGATTGTAGATTGAGAATCATAGGAGGGATTTAGGTAACCTTTGAGATTGAGTTGATTTTCCATTTCAAGATTAAGAAAAGAGTTATTAGCATCCAATGAAATAGTCTGATTATCTAAAGAATTTGCATAGTTTCTCAGTTCGAAACCGCAAGCACTCAATATAAGAGATAGAATAAGAACAAAATTTAAATAGGCAAAAGATAAAGGTCTCATGCGACGATATTGATGATTTTCCCTGGTATGTAGATTATCTTCTTCACTTCCATTCCTTCGAGATGCTTTTTAATTTTTTCATGCTCGAGTGCTTTCTTCTTAGCTTCTTCTTCAGGGCAGTTTTTGTTAATTTCAATTTCAGCTCTAAGTTTACCATTTACTTGAATAGCTATATTCAAGCTATCATCTTCTAAAAATAATTCATTTGCTTCAGGCCATTCTTTATCAACAATCGACTCTTCAGGATGAAGTTTCCACCACAAGTGCTGACACAAATGAGGAGTTATTGGAGCGAGCATTAATAAAATAGATTCTATAGCCTCATGAGCTGCAAATCTCATTTCGGGGCCGGAAGAGGCATTCAAGAATTCTTTCGGAATCTCATTTGAAAGTTCCATAACAGAGGCAATTGCTGTATTAAAACTATGTCTTCGAATATAGTCATCTTTTACTTTTGCTAAAGTTTTGTGAACTTTGGATCTTAATTTTTTTATTTTTTCATCTGAAGAAGATATTTCCTCGATCTCACTCGGCCCGGCAATAATATGCTGGTTAACTAATCTCCAGATTCTATTAATAAATCTATGGGCTCCTTGCACGCCTTGATCAGACCATTCTAGCGATTGTTCAGGAGGTGCTGCAAACATTACAAAGAGCCTAACGGTATCTGCTCCATATTTATCTATTAAACCCTGAGGATCAACTGTATTTCCTTTGGATTTAGACATCTTAGCTCCATCTTTCAAAACCATTCCTTGGCAAAGCAGATTGTCAAAAGGCTCATCTCCATCAACTAGGCCCATATCTCTCATACACCTAAAAAAGAATCTAGAATATAAGAGGTGCAAAACAGCATGCTCGATACCCCCAATATATTGGTCAACAGGAAGCCAGTATTTAGCTCTTTCGTCGAGCATGGATTCCTCACTGTCATGACTTGCAAATCTTGCGAAGTACCAAGAAGATTCAAAAAAAGTATCGAAAGTATCTGTTTCTCTGACCAGATCTTTTCCTTCTTGATTTACTTTTAAGAACTCTGGCATATCTTTAAGCGGAGAACTAACACCTTTAAATTCAACTTTACTCGGTAATTTGACTGGTAAGTCTTGGGCTTGAATAATTCTTTTGCCATCAGTAAGAACAGGAATAGGCGCTCCCCAATATCTTTGTCTTGAGATACCCCAATCTCTTAGCCTAAAGTTAGTCTCTCTGTTTCCGCAATCTAATTCTTTAGCTTTATTCTCTACAGATAAAAATGCCTCATCAAAGGTCATGCCATTGAATTCTCCTGAATTTATAAGAATATTTTTATCTAAAAATGCCTCTTTTAGCGGATCACAATCAACCTCATTTTTAATGACTTGCAATATAGGTAAATTATATTTAGTTGCGAACTCAAAATCTCTTTGGTCATGAGCGGGTACTGCCATAAGAGCTCCAGATCCATAATCACTGAGAACAAAATTTGCGATCCATATAGGAATTTCTTCTTTTGTAAACGGGTGAATTGCATATAAACCTGTGGAGACACCTTCTTTTTCTTGCTTAGCAAATTCAGCCTCAGATTGTTTTGTTTTATTTTGTTTTTCAATAAAACTTTTTATATCACCCTTATCATCACTTAAGTCAGTACATAAAAAATGAGATGTGGATATGGCAATGAACGAGACTCCCATTATGGTATCCGGTCTTGTAGTAAAAACATCAATCTCTTCATCTCTATCTTTTATATGAAATCTAAGATTCATACCTTCAGATTTCCCAATCCAATTTTTTTGTTGAAGCTTTACCTGCTCAGGCCATCCTTTTAATTTATCAGTACCCTCTAAAAGTTCCTCGGCATAATCAGTAATTCTTAGGAACCATTGCTTAAGTACCTTTTTTTCTACTTCAGCTCCTGATCTCCAGCCTTTACCATCAATTACTTGCTCATTGGCAAGAACAGTTTGATCAACCGGGTCCCAATTAACTTCTGCTTCTTCTTGATAGGCAAGACCTCTGTCCATCATTTGGTGAAAGAACCATTGCTCCCATTTATAATAATCAGGTTCTGATGTAGCAAATTCTCTTTTCCAATCATAAGCAAAACCTAATTTTGTTAACTGAGTTTTCATACTCTCGATATTATCTAAGGTCCATTCTGAAGGCTGTACCTCATTATTAATGGCTGCATTTTCTGCAGGCAGGCCAAATGCATCCCAGCCCATTGGCTGCAATACGTTTTTACCTAGCATTCTTTGAAATCTGCTTATTGCATCTCCTATAGAATAGTTTCTTACATGACCCATATGGATGGAACCACTTGGATAAGGAAACATACTTAAGCAATAGAATTTTTCTTTACTCGGGTCTTCAGTGACAGAGAAAGTATTGTTCTCTAGCCAAAACCGCTGAACCTCTTCTTCAATGTCTCCCGGTTCATAAGGGAGATCTTGTTCTGACATTATTATTTATCCTTATTGAGGTTTTCCAGATAATTTATGTTGAAAGTCCCATTGATAAAATTAGGGTCTTTTATGAGTTTCCTATGCATATCTAGATTAGTATCTATTCCTAGGACATACATTTCATCTAAGGCTCTTTCAAGTCTTGCTCTAGCATCTTCTCTATCATTTGCCCTGCAAATTACTTTAGCTATAAGAGAATCATAATAAGGAGGGACCGTATAATCCTTATATAAATGTGAGTCCATTCTGACTCCAATGCCACCTGGAGCATGATATTCAAGGATCTTTCCTGGTGAAGGTAAATAAGTATCTGAATTCTCAGCATTAATCCTGCACTCAATGGCGTGACCTTTAAGAACTATATCTTCTTGTTTTATTTTTAATTCTTCATCTCTTGCTATTCTCAACTGGAGTTTAACTAAATCAAGGCCTGTAACACTTTCAGTAACAGGGTGCTCAACTTGAATTCTTGTATTCATTTCAATGAAATAAAAGTTATCATTCTCATATAAAAATTCAAAAGTTCCAGCACTTGTATAGTTTAATTGTCGACAGGCCTCCACACATTGAGCATATATTTCTTGTCTCTTCTCTTCCTTGATTCCTGTTGCAGGGGCCTCTTCTATAACTTTTTGATGTCTTCTTTGCATGGAACAATCTCTGTCTCCCAAATGAAGTACATTTCCGTGTCTATCTGCCAAGACTTGTACTTCTATATGCCTAGGACTTTCAAGAAACTTTTCGAGGTAAACTGTTGAGTCTCCAAAAGCAGCTGCAGACTCTTGTTGAGTAAGCTCAATAGCGTCATCTAATTCTTCCGCTGAATGAACTATTCTCATTCCTCTTCCGCCACCACCAGATGCAGCTTTGATTATTACTGGATAGCCAATCTCTTCAGCTTTTTTGTGTGTATCTTGATCAATAGATCCAGTTGAACCAGGAACAATTGGTAGTCCCGCTTTTAAAGCAAATTCTTTAGCGGAGATCTTATTGCCCATCATTCTTATAACCGAAGCAGGAGGTCCTACAAAATCAAAACCACTTTTTTCAATCTTTTCTGCAAAGTCAGGATTTTCAGAAAGAAAGCCGTAACCAGGATGCACACCATCGGCTCCTGAGAGCTCCATTGCACTTATTATTGCTGGTATATTCAAGTAGCTTAGTGAAGAATCAGCGGGGCCAATACAAATAGATTCGTCTGCCATTTTGACATGCATAAGATCTTTATCTGCTTCCGAATAAGCAGCTACTGTTGGTATTTTTAATTCCTTAGCCGCTCTTAAGATACGTAATGCTATTTCGCCTCTATTGGCGATTAGAAGTTTATTAATCATTATTTAGAAATTTCAAATAAAGATTGACCGTATTCCACTGGTTCTGAATTTTCTACATTCACAGATAGAACGGTTCCAGAAAAATCTGACTTTATTTCATTCATCATTTTCATAGCCTCTACAATACATACAACATCACCCTCGGCAATGATATCCCCTACAGATATAAAAGGCTTTGCACCTGGTGAAGCAGAGGCATAAAAAGTTCCAACCATAGGAGAATTTATTGAATTAGCATCTTCTTTTGTTTCTTTTTCAGTAACAGATAAATCCACTACTTCTTGAGCAACAGCATCTTGAGGTAAAACTATAGATTGAGGTGCTATAGCTTGAGTTTTATTGGTGCTTTTAACTAACCTAACAGACTCTTCACCTTCCTGGATTTCAATCTCTTCTAGATTAGAGTTTTCTAACATTTCTATTAGTTTTTTGACTTTTCTTATGTCCATGATTTCTCCTGTTTAATTAAATTTTTTAAAAGCCGTATTTAAGGCTAATTCATAACCCTCAATTCCCAATCCAGATATCACTCCTTGAGCTATATCCGATAAGTAAGACATTTGCCTAAAATCTTCCCTCGCGTATATGTTAGATATATGTATTTCTATGAAAGGAATATTTACTCCTGATAGAGCATCTCTGAGAGCAATGCTGCTATGGGTTAATGCTCCTGGATTTATGATAATACACTTTACTTCTTTATCTCTTGCTGCATGAATGAGTTCTACCAATTCATGCTCAGCATTGCTTTGATGACATATAAGTTCACAATTTGCTTTAGAAGCAATCGTTGAAAGATTTTTTTCTATATCTGCTAATGTCTCTGAACCATATATTTCAGGTTCCCTAGTTCCCAAAAGGTTTAGGTTAGGACCATTAAGAAGCATGTATTTAGTCATTAATATGAATTTTGGTGAATTTAGACGATTTTAAATGAATTTTAGAGGAAAAGGTATAAGCATCTTATAAATTATTTAACTTATTTATTTCAATTTGCTTATTCACTGGTGGATAACAGAATCCTTGTGCATTACATCCTTGATAGGTGATGTTAATGAACTTGCTTTCAGGATTCAATATTAAGGTCTTCTCAACAGAATTAAAAAAAACATCTACATCTCCAAAATATATATCATTAATTCTTTCAGTTTTCCCAGTCGTATTAATTGATAGGTTTGTTTCCGGAGATGTTGTAATCTCAAATTTATCATTATAAAGAAAGCAGTTTTCTTTCATGGACCATGAAAGTATGATGCCTTTCTGTTGAATCACCGCTTCAAAAATAAATGCTTCATCAACTGGTAGAACCTTATTTTTAGATAGCCCATCCAAAAAGTTTGATTTAGCAGATAAATTTGTAAAAATTAATAAGAAATAACTAATGAACAAAAATCTCTTTAAAATTTTTTCTATATTTTGGGTAGCAGTCATTTTAGTTAGTTGTACAAATGTTGAAAAAGAAACGATCATTATAAAGGATGCGCATTTGTATGTACCCTTAAAAGGTTCAATGATGACTAGTGGCTACTTGAGCATTTCTAATCAAACCATGAATGATGTTGAAATATCATCCATTGATTGCTCTCCTGTAAGAGCAGAAATCCATGAAACTATTGTAAATTCAGAGGGATTCATGACAATGTCAAAGGTTAGCTCTATTACTTTAGATGCTAATTCGAGTACTATCTTTGTACCAGGGGGAAAGCATGTAATGTTCTGGGGTTTAAGTGGATTTGATAATGAATATCTATCATGTTCATTTCTCTTAGTTGATAGCGATCCTGTAGATTTTAAATTTTTTGTTAAGAAGCGTGGATAAAATATTAGAAATAAATAATCTCACTGTAGATTTCGAATCGAAGGAAAGAACTTTTAGGGCAGTAGATGATATTTCTTTTCATATAGAAAAAGGTAAAACACTATCCTTAGTAGGAGAATCAGGTTCTGGTAAATCAGTAACTGCTTTGTCGCTTCTACAGCTTCTACCAGAAGGCACAGTAAGATATTCTGATAGATCATCAATAAAGTTTGAAAATCAAGAAATTCTTGAATCACATAAAAAGTTTCTTACTAGCTTGAGAGGCAATAAGATTTCTATGATTTTTCAAGAACCCATGACCTCTCTTAATCCTTATCAGAAAGTAGGCTTTCAGATTGATGAAACTCTAATTATTCATAGAAATTTAGGAAAAAGTGAAGCTAGAGAGAGAACTATAGATCTTTTGCAGAAGGTAAAAATTCCTGAACCTGAGACTAAAGTAGATTCTTATCCTCACCAGTTATCTGGAGGGCAAAGACAAAGAATTATGATAGCGATGGCTTTAGCTAATGAACCTGAGCTATTAATTGCAGACGAACCTACCACTGCGCTAGACGTCACTGTTGAAAAAGCTTTACTTGAATTATTGTCAGATCTTCAAGAAGAATTTGGTATGTCTATACTTTTCATAACTCATGATTTAAATATTGTGAAAAGGTTTTCGGATCAGGTGTGTGTCATGAAAGATGGAGAGATAGTAGAGTCCGGAGAAGTCAAAGCTCTATTCGATAATCCTCAACATCCCTATACAGTGAAGCTCTTAAATTCAATTCCCGGAAAGAAAGAGAATGTAAATACTGGAAATCCTATTCTACTGAATGCTGAGAATGTTGACATAAACTATTCGATAAGGAAAAACTTTCTAGGAAAGACAACCGAATATTTAAATGCTGTAAAAAAAGTAGATATAAAAATTTTTAGTGGATCAACAACTGGCTTAGTGGGAGAGTCCGGATCTGGAAAGTCCTCTTTAGCAAGAGCTTTATTGGGGATTGAAAAATCTGATGGAAAGATCATCTTCGATAATCTTGATATAAATAACTTAAGCTCAAGTGAATCTAGAAAATATAAAAAAGATTTTCAAATAGTTTTTCAAGACCCTTTTGGCTCTTTATCTCCCAGGATGACAATCGGTGAGATTGTAGGGGAGGGTTTAAAGGTCCATGAACCATCTCTAGATAAGATTGGAAGGAATGAGAAAATAATCAAAGCCTTGAAGGATGTAGAATTAGAACCATCATCTTTTTCAAGATTTCCTCATGAGCTCTCTGGCGGTCAGAGACAAAGGGTTGCGATAGCTAGAGCCATAATCCTGGAACCTAAACTTATCTTATTGGATGAACCAACCTCCGCGTTAGATGTATCTATTCAGATGCAAATACTTAATCTTTTGAAAGACTTACAAAATCGACTTGGACTTGCATATCTTTGCATAAGTCATGATCTCAAAGTAATTAGATTTTTATCTGATCATGTCTATGTAATGAAGGACGGAAATATAGTTGAAGAAGGTCTTACTGAAAATTTATTTGAGTCTCCAGCTCACGAATATACACAAGAACTGTTAGCAGCTTCTATTTTATAAGCTATAAGATAGCAAACTTCTAACTTATAATTTGTAAATGTCCAAAGATAAAAGAAAGTATTCATCTGAGATAGTTGATGGTGTTGAGCAGGCACCGTCGCGAGCCATGCTTAGAGCGGTTGGTTTTGATTCAGAAGATTTTAAAAAACCTCAGGTTGGTGTAGCTTCAACTTGGAGCATGGTCACACCCTGTAATATGCATATTGATAAACTTGCTGAGGCTGCAGCAAATGGAGCCGATAATGCTGGTTCTAAAGCTGTAATATTCAATACCATCACAGTATCCGACGGTATATCTATGGGAACCAAGGGAATGCGGTATTCATTAGTATCTAGAGAAGTGATAGCAGATTCAATTGAGACAGTCGTTGGTGGACAGGGGTTTGATGGCGTAATAACTATCGGAGGTTGTGACAAAAATATGCCTGCATGTCTCATGGCGATGGCGCGGCTGAATAGACCTTCAATATTTGTTTATGGAGGTAGTATAAAACCAGGTGCAAATAGAACAGATGTCGTGTCTGTTTTTGAGGCTGTCGGAAAACATTCCGAAGGATCTCTCTCCGATATTGAATTACTGGACATTGAGTCTTCTGCGATTCCAGGTCCTGGTTCATGTGGAGGCATGTATACTGCAAATACTATGGCATCAGCTATAGAAGCTCTAGGAATGAGTTTGCCTAATAGTTCTGCTCAGGAAGCTATTTCAGCTAGCAAACTAGATGACTCTTCTAACGCCGGAGAAGCAATTATGCATTTAATTTCTGAAGATATTAAGCCTAGAGATATTATGACAAAAGGGGCTTTTGAAAATGCTATTGCTGTGGTCATCGCTCTTGGAGGATCAACTAATGCAGTATTACACCTACTAGCAATAGCTCATGAGGCTAAGGTTGACCTAAATCTTGATGACTTTGAAAGAATTGGAAAAAGAACACCAGTTTTAGCTGACTTAAGGCCTAGCGGAAATTTTCTGATGTCGGAATTAATTGAGATTGGTGGCATTGTTCCGCTTATGAAAATTATGCTTGAACAGGGTTTGTTGGACGGTAGTCAAATGACTGTTACAGGCAAAACTTTAGAAGAGAATTTAAAAGATTGCGAAAATTATCCTATCGAACAAGAAATCGTAAGAGATATCGATAAGCCCATAAAATCCGATAGTCATTTAAGAATACTTTATGGAAATTTAGCTCCTCAAGGTGCTGTAGCAAAAATATCAGGTAAGGAAGGGTTACGGTTTGAAGGTAAAGCAAAGGTTTATGATTCTGAAGAATCTGCTATGGAAGGTATTTTGTCTAATCAGATTTCTGAAGGTGATGTTCTAGTCATCAGATATGAAGGACCTAGAGGAGCACCTGGAATGAGAGAAATGCTTAGTCCAACCTCTGCAATTATGGGAAAAGGCCTAGGAGATAAAGTAGCTTTTTTGACTGATGGTAGATTTTCGGGAGGAACCCATGGTTTCGTGGTGGGTCATATCACTCCAGAAGCGTTTGATGCAGGGCCAATAGCCTTTATCAAGGATGGGGATTTTATTTCTATAGATGCCGAAACAAATCAAATAAATCTTGACCTTACCGGTGAGGAAATACAAAAACGAAAAGAAAATTGGGTCTGTCCGGTGAAAGACGAAGAGGGGGGAGTTTTAGATAAATATAGGTCTTTAGTAACTTCAGCATCTGAAGGTGCTGTCACAACAAAAAAATAATTATTTAGAATCTTGAAAATTTTTACATTAACCTTAATAATGATTTATAAATGAAAATTTCAAATTCCCAAGCAATCTATTCCAAGGAGGAACTATGAACGTTGTCACACTTACAGACGACAATTTTGAAACAGAAGTAAATGCATCTGAAAAACCTGTATTAGTAGATTACTGGGCTACTTGGTGCGGACCTTGCAAAATGGTAGGACCTATTGTTGAAGAAATGGCTATTGAATTTTCAGATAAGTTAAAAGTAGGAAAGCTTGACGTTGATGCGAACCAAAATTCAGCAGCTCAACAAAATGTAATGAGTATACCTACTTTGGCCATTTTTAAAGGCGGAGAGCTTGTTGCACAACAGGTCGGTGCTTTGAGTAAAACTCAATTAACCGAATTTATAGAATCTAACATATAGAAAACACTAGACTCTAATTTCTATCGAGGTTACTATCTGGTTATCGAAGTTTCTTCGATCAATCCCTTTTCACGCATTAACCTTATTTTATGCAATTAATAGAACTTAAAAAAATGCCAGTTGAACAGCTCATAGAGCTAGGCGAAGAATGTGGTATCGAGAATGCTTCTCGTGCTAAAAGACAAGATATAATTTTTGGAATACTAAAGAGCAAAGCCAAAAGCGGCGAAGATATCGAGGGCGAAGGTGTCCTTGAAATTCTGCAAGATGGTTTTGGTTTCTTAAGATCTCCTGATGCATCATACTTGGCAGGTCCAGATGATATTTATGTTTCACCAAGTCAGATAAGGCGTTTCGGCCTGAGAACAGGTGATACGATCAAAGGTAAGATCAGATCTCCGAAAGACGGAGAAAGATACTTTGCCATTTTAAAAATCGAGGAAATAAATTACGAAGAACCTGATAAAACAAAAAATAAACCTTCATTTGAAAATCTTACCCCACTTTTTCCTGATGAAAGAATGCTCTTTGAGTTGGGCACAGGAAGTACTGAAGATTTATCTTCGAGAGTAATTGACCTAACGGCTCCAACGGGTAAGGGTCAGAGATCCTTGATTGTTTCACCACCCAAAGCAGGTAAAACCTTATTACTTCAAAGCATTGCTCATTCTATAGAAAGGAACAATCCTGAATGCAAGATCATGGTCCTTCTTGTAGACGAAAGACCTGAAGAAGTTACTGAAATGAAACGTTCAGTTAAAGGTGAAGTTATTGCCAGCACATTTGATGAAGCACCTACTCGCCACGTACAAGTTGCCGAGATGGCTATTAATAAAGCAAGAAGACTCGTAGAACATAAACATGATGTAGTGATTCTCCTCGACTCTATTACACGTCTTGCTAGGGCATATAACTCAACTCAGGCGGCTTCAGGAAAAATACTGACTGGTGGAGTTGATGCGAATGCCCTACAAAAACCAAAAAGGTTTTTTGGTGCAGCAAGAAATATAGAAGGCGGTGGAAGTCTTTCAATCATTGCTACTGCACTTATTGATACAGGGTCAAGGATGGATGAGGTTATATTTGAAGAATTTAAAGGAACTGGTAATTCTGAAATAAACTTGGATAGAAAAATTGCAGAAAAAAGAGTTTTTCCGGCAATAAATGTAAGGAAGACAGGAACTCGAAGAGAAGACCTTCTGACTTCTGATCTTGAACTAAGAAACATTACGGTATTGAGGAAGCTCTTAAATGAGATGGATGATACTGCTGCCATGGAATGGGTTCTTGATAAACTAAAAGACTATAAGACTAACGCTGAGTTCTTTGAGTCCATGAAAAGAAAATAAGCTTATTCTTTAATCCTTTCTTTAATTTTTCCTTTTCTAAAAAAAATCAATCTATCAACTATTCCCAAGAGTAAGACGCATATTAGTGTACACAGTATTATCAGACTGATAATAATTTCTGAATTTAGTGTAATGGTTTTCCCTAAGATCAATATTTCTTGAGCTAAAAATAGATCAGATTTACCGTTTGTTAATAACACTCCTAAAGTTGAAGTGAATATTAAAAACAATACAAGTCTAGCTTTCATATAAATAGTATTTAGTTTCACCGCCCTGAGATTCTTTCAGCTTAGAAAAATTAAACATCGAAGAGTCTAGGTTGAGATCTTTCTCACATTCTACATAAATTAATCCCTCATCATTTAAAAGCTCGAATTTAGATATTATTTCTAAAGACTTAAAAATGAGGTTTTCATGAAACGGCGGATCTAGAAAAATAAGATCAAACTTTCTCCCTAGGGCTTTATAGTCAAAAGCCATAGAATTTGCATTAATCACTCTAGTGTACTTTTCAATCTTTAGCTTATTTGTAATAGCAATAATTGATTGGGAGAGTTTGAGTTGTTTTTCAAAAAATATAACATTACTTGCTCCTCTTGAAATTGCCTCTAAACCTAGTGAGCCTGTTCCAGCAAACATATCTAAACATTCTTTATCTCTTAAATCATTCAGAAGCCAGTTGAATAATGTTTCTTTAGTTTTACTTTCAGTTGGCCTGAGCATCTTGTTAGGTTTGAAAGGAAGTTTCGTTCCTCTATATTTTCCAGCAATTATTCTTGTTGATGCTTGTCTTTTGACCATATGGACAATATTATGCTTTTTAAAGCCACTATAACAATGTTTGATCAGTGGTTTTTTTCTACATGAAAGAACCTGATTTAAAGAAAAATTTCTTAACCACTATGAGAGGTGTTGCCTCAACTGTGTGTGTTGTTTCGGCTAAAGATCAGGGTGAAAGGCATGCAATGACAGCAACTTCTGTTACATCCCTGTCAATGGAACCACCCTCAATGTTGATTTGTATCAATAAAGAAGCATCAATTCATAAGCTTATTTCGAAAGATTCATCTTTTTGTATAAATATTTTATCTAACAATCAGAGAGAATTAGCCGAAGTTTGCAGTGATAGAGAAGAGGGAGAATCAAGATTTAAAAGTGAAGCATGGAAAGATTCTGAAGATTTTATATTTAATGAAGAGTCTTTATCTAATATTTTTTGTTCCTGCATTGATGTAATAGAGCATACAAGCCATACAATCTTTATTGGAAAGGTTCTTCGTTCGATGAACAATGAGAATCTTAAACCCCTTATTTATGCATCAGGTAATTATTTAGATTAATATGAAATTTATACTTCTCACTCTAGCTACAATCTTTTCTTCGTTGAACTTTTCCAATGCAAAAGTATATTTTATTAACGTGAATGATGGAGATCAATTGAAATCACCTTTTCTATTGCAGTTTGGACTTTCAGGAAAAGGAGTGGCACCTGCAGGCGTTGATAGAGAAAATACTGGACACCATCATCTACTCATTAATGTAGATGAAATAAATTTTGAAGATACTATTCCATCTTCACCTAACCATATACATTTTGGCGGAGGTCAAACCGAAGCACGAATTGACTTAATGCCAGGAATTTACACTTTACAGCTTTTGCTTGGGAATATGAGTCATGTCCCTCATCAACCGCCTGTTCTATCACCAAAAATTAAAATAACAGTAGTCAATTAAATGATAGGTAGATACTTTTTCCCTATTATTTTTATATTTTCGATATCCTCTACAAGCCTTTTTGCAGGCATTAAAATCGATGGTCTCTTGGATGAGGCTGAATGGGATAGTGCGAAGAGCATTACACAGTTTTACGAAGTCTACCCATATTCCCTAAAGGAAGTTGATGATATAAAAACTGAGGTCTTAATTTATGAGAATGAGGACGGAATGTATTTTGGGTTTAAAAACTATCAACCCGCTTCAACAATGCGAATAAAGAACCATCTTCGAGATGATGAAAGATCTGTTTCTGACAAGACTGGAATTGCTATTGATTTTGATGGAGATGGAGTTAGTGCTTATCAATTTTTTGTGTCTTCGAGCGGGTCTATTGGAGACGCAACGGTTGTTAATGAAATAGAAAGAAATTTTGATTGGGATGCAAATTGGAACTCAGCTACAAGCATAGAAGAAGATGTATGGTATTCAGAGGTCTTTATTCCCTGGTCTGTGGCCTCAATGAAAAATGTTTCTGGTGAAACTAGAAAAGTAGGGTTGGCGTTTTATAGAATGATCATGGGACTAGGACAAGGCGTATCAACAATACAAGGTAGCCCTTTTCAAAATATCTTTTTATCTGTTTTCGATCAATACAACGTAAAAAATTTAAATAGTTCTGAAGTCAATTATTACCCTTTTATATCTATAAACGAGGATTTGATTAATTCTGAACTGAAAACTAAAGGCGGTGCAGAAATTTTTTGGAAAATTGATTCTAGCAAGCAATTGAATATGACTTTAAATCCTGATTTTGGTCAGATTGAAAGTGATGAAGTAGTTGTAAACTTTTCTTCTGTTGAAACCTTCTATTCCGATAAGAGACCTTTTTTTGCAGAGAATCATAGTCTTTTCGATGTTAAAGGTATGATGTTTAGGATAATCAACACTAGAAGAATAGGAGGAAGACCTGATTACGACTGCTCCAAATTTCTTGAAGAAGATTATTGTAATGAAAATAAGATTGGCTCTAATGATATAGATTATGCTCTGCGATATACCCAAAAAGGTGAAGTTGATTTTGGTTTCCTTGGAGCTTCAGAACGAGATGAAAGGTTTAGTAGTGGACGAGATTTTTATGCGTTGAGACTGAAAACAAAAAATCATGGACTTACGTATGGTTATCTTGGGACTTATGTAAAAAAACCTTTCCTTGATGACAATGCTTTAGTTAACTCTTTCGATTTTGATTACAGAGCCTCTAGTGAACTGAGATTTACAGGAAATTTCATGCAATCTGATCTTGAAGAAGGTCTAGGCTACGGTCTCAAAACAGGTTTTGGATACGACCCAGATAAGAATTTTCATTCCGGTGCGGCTATATATTATCTTGATAAAAATTTAGATATAAATGACATGGGTTATATGGCGATTAACAACCGCGCAATGATCATGGGAAGAACTCAGTTTAAGAATACAAACTTTCCTAAGGGTTCAATTTTCCGTTCCAGGATGTATGAAATTGGCTATGGTGCAAAGTCTAATGCTAATTTTAAAAAAGAACCGGTTAATGTAGCTCTGAAAATAGAAAGTTCCTTTATCAATACCGCAGATATGAAGTCTGAAGTTTTCTATCGATCTAGTGGTAGAGATCATAGAATCACTAGAAATTCTCTTTTAGCTCCTCATGTAAATAAGCCAGAAGGCTTTGGAGGGTATGTAGAATACAACGGACCGAGAAATCCCTTTTATTTTTATAGTTTGAGATTGAGTAGGGGTAAAGGAGAAGAGCATTCCGCGAGACTTGGTTGGCAAAATTCTTATAGAGGGATGGTCAAGTACAGTCCTTCTGAGTTTCTAACATTTAGTTTATTCCATAAGCACGAAAAAGAAGACAAATGGCTGAATTGGATACAAGATAATCTTCTTGCCACTTATGACAGGAAACAGAGAACTAGCATAGTAGGAATGGAATGGTACTCAGGTACTAGACATGAATTGAGAATTAAAGGCCAGCTAGTTGCTTTTACAGGAAGAAATCCAATTCCTTTTTATGCTGATATAAACGGTAATCTATCTCAAACAGATTTAATGTTACCTGCTATAACTATCAGTGAGTTAGCTTTTCAGGTTAGATATAGATATGAATTCATGCCATTGGCATACCTTTATGTAGTTTACTCAAAAGGTGGAAGAATCTCGGCAGATGATGAAGAGGATGGCCTTTCTGAGCTCTATAGAAGACCTTGGAATGAACCTACTGATGAGAATTTTACTATTAAACTAAGATATAGATTTTAGCCCTTATAAACTATAAAATGGCGCCCTCATGGGGATATACATTGCATAGGAAGCTGATTTATTTTTCATCCATACTTTTTGTATTTTTATCTCTAAATATCCATTCTCTTGAACTTACCATAGATGGTAAGTTAGACGAATCGGAATGGTCTCAAGCTAGAGAGATAACCAAGTATTACGAAAGTCTACCTTTTACTCTAAATGATGCTTCAGGACCTCAGAAGGTCTTAGTTTTAGAAGATGAAAAGGGTATTTATTTTGGTTTTA
Source organism: uncultured Gammaproteobacteria bacterium (assembly GCA_913031395.1). GTDB lineage: Bacteria > Pseudomonadota > Gammaproteobacteria > Magnimaribacterales > Magnimaribacteraceae > Magnimaribacter. Next base: position 38,234 of record CAJWDT010000006.1, on the reverse strand, counting down.
TTAGTTATCAACCAAGTGAATCTATAAGAAGACAGAAACACCAAAGAGATGATGAGATGGCTAATGCTGATATGGTTGGCGTGTCTATAGATTTTGATGGAGACGGACTTCTTGCTTATGGATTTTCTATTTCTGCAGGCGGATCTATTTTAGATAACGTCACCAGAAATGAAAATGAAGTAAGTTACGACTGGGATGCTGATTGGGGTCATGGAACGACTATAGGAGATGATGTTTGGTACGCTGAAATGTTCATTCCTTGGAGTATTGCTCCTATGAAAGCACAGCAAGGAGATAAAAGAAAAGTTAAGCTTTCTTTTTACAGATGGTTGAGGGGAGATTTTAAGGTCCGCACAACCATAAAAGGAAATCCAAGAACAGAGAAATTTATTTCTATATTCAATGACTTTGAATTTAATAATTACAGCGTCACAAAAATAGATTATTTTCCTTATATCAACTTTTCACAAGACAGAGTACTTGATGATAACCTTACTAAGGTAGGTGCAGAAGTATTCTGGAAGCTTGACGCCGGCAAACAGTTAAATATTGCAATAAACCCTGATTTTGGCCAAGTTGAAAGTGATGAGTTGGTTGTCAATTTTGACTCAAGCGAAACTTATTACTCTGATAAACGGCCATTTTTCTCTGAAAATCACTCTTTATTTGACGTTAAGGGCTATATGTTCTTCTACGTTATTAATACGAGGAGGATAGGGGCCGCCCCCGACTATGACTGTTCAATTTACAATTCGGCACTAAAAGATCTGTGCAACTCTTCGCAAGTTGGAATATCGGATATTGATTATGCTGTACGTTATACTCAACAAAACGAGTCATTAGACTTTGGTTTTTTAGGTGCTTCTGAGTCCGATGAAGCTTTTAGTCAGGGAAGAGATTTTTATTCCATTAGATTACGCAAGGCTGAGAAAAAGTTCTCAATAGGATATTTGAGTACATTCACAAAAAGACCTGTTTTAGATAGAGAGGCAAATGTTAACTCTGTTGACATAATTTACAGACCCAAGGACACACTTCGCTTTGATACTATATTTATCAACTCCAAAGTAGACGATCCTCTTGTAAATAAAGATTCGGGGAATGCATTTAGGTTCAGGATGACCACATCCCCTTCAAAAAAACGTTACCATGATGTAGGTATTTTTTATTTTGATGAGAACCTTGATATCACTGATATGGGGTACCAGATGGAAAATGACTGGTTATTTGTAGGTTCTCAAAACGGTTTAAAATTTACTGACTATGATGACTCTTCAATATTTCAATCCAATCAAATCGAGTTGGGTGTTGGATACGAAAGTAATGGTGATTTTGATAAATCTGCAAATTTTACTTATCTTACTTCTAAAACTTATTTTAAGAATACTTCTTATGTAGAGTTTACAAATTTCTATAGGACTGACAGTAAAGATTTCTGGATCACAAGAAAGGATAAAGTGGCTACCTTTATAGAAAAGCCTGAGAACTACGGTTCCAATATACAGTTTAGTGGACCCTCAAGAAACTTCTTCAACTATTTCGTCGAGTTTAAAAGAGAAAAGGGCAGTCAGTGGCGTTCTGCTATGGGTTTCGCAAATTCCTATGCCACCCAACTGAGTTTTGCACCGAAGGATAATCTAAACTTCTCCATTTACCATCAAAACTTAAAAGAAGAAAATTGGCTTAATTGGATAGAAGGAAATTTTCTTGGAATGTATTCAAAAAAACAAAGAACGACTGTTGCAGATCTCAATTGGTTTGGAGGAGATAAGCATGAGTTAAGAGTTAAAGCCCAAATGGTAGCTTTTACAGCACGAGACCCCAGGTCTTATCTAGGAGATTCTTTTGGTCAATTAAACAATGCGGGCATCAATCTCGACCCTTTCACATTGAGTGACTTAGCCTTTCAAATTAGATACAGGTACGAAATTTTACCTTTGGCCTATTTATATGTGGTTTATTCTAGAGGAGGTAGGATTATTCAAACTGATCTAGAAAATGATTTAGAGGAAATTTATAAAAGGCCTTGGAATGATCCGCAAGCAGATATGTTTACTATCAAGGTTCGTTATCGATTCTAATTCATATGCTCTTTTGAGCAATACCAACTACCTTCAATTTTTACTGCTTGAGTTTCTGGTACATTGATTCCACAAGATTCACACTTTACAAAACCAATTCCCTCATCTGGATTATCTAATATTCTCTTTGATTTAGTATTGATTCTTGTGATTAAAAAAATTAGTAAGATTACGGAAACAAGGATTAGCAGTTGCCACATTTTATTGGGAAATATCAGGCCTTTGAATATCTTCTTTACCTAAAAATCCAAGAGTAAGAATATTTGCCCAAGAACGTTTTTGTACAGACTCGTTTATTTCAAGATCAAAATCAGGGTAGTTATTATTAAGAATATCTAGACTGGTTTGTCTTAATTCGCTGTATTCTAGTATTTCATAGGCCTCTATCAGAATAGAGAGAGCATAAGGAGTTTGAGGCGTATTGGGTAAATGCTCAATTACATATTTTGCTCTTCCAATGGCAGCTAAATAAGCTCCTCTTTTCATATAGAAATCTGCGACATAAATTTCATGCTCAGCAGTAAGATTTTTTAGATAAATCATCCGTTGTTGGGCATGAGGAACATATTTACTATTTGGATACCTTGATATGAAGTCCGAGAGTTCATCAAAAGAAGTTTGGGCCATAACTATTTCTCTTTTGGCCAGATCAGATTGGAAGTATCTAGAAAATAAACCTGAATCGTCTGTAAAAGCAGCCAATCCTTTCATATAGAAGGCATATCCAGTATGTGCGTGACGTGGATGTAAATTAATGAATCGCTCTGCTGCCGACTGACTAGCTTCAAACTGTGAGTTCATGTAATAAGCATATATAAGTTCTGCTTGTGCCTGTTCAGCATAACGTCCAAAAGGAAATCTTGATTCAAGAGCCTCTAAACTATAAATAGCGGTTGAATAGCTTTCATTTTTCAACCTTACCTGTGCTTGGTCATAAAGTTCTTTTTCAATTAGTCTTTCATCTGGCATCTCTTCATTAGAAGAACAAGAGGCAAGGACGATTGAAAGTATAAAAATACTGAAAAAACCAAGATTTCTCTTGCTAGATATAGAAAAATTGTGAACGATTGTCATTTAAGCTACGAATTCTACAGATCAGATTAGTTCTTGGACAGAAAAAGGTTTGTTAGGTTCAAAATTTCTAAATTGGAAAAGAAAAAAAAGATCTCTCTCAATTATAGCGTACTCGATTCAGACGAGGGGTTAAGGGTGGACCTAGTTGCGGCGAAGCAATTCTCTGATTATTCCAGAGGGCATATTCAAAAATGGATAAAAAATGGAGATCTACTTGTTAATAACCAAGAAGTAAAAACAAAACATTCTCTCCAGTTAAACGATGTTATTTCTGTAGATTTTTGGGAAGAACCTCAGCTTGGTGATCAACCCGAAGCTATACCTCTTGATATTATTTTTGAAGATGAGGAGATAATGATTATTAATAAATCAGTAGGCATGGTTGTACATCCAGGATCCGGTAATCCAGATGGAACTTTGGTCAATGCTTTATTGGCACACGAGGAAAGTCTTGGCTTTCTTCCAAGAGCGGGAATTGTTCATCGTCTAGATAAAGACACTTCAGGCCTCATGGTGATTGCTAAGAAAGAATCTGCATATCTAAACCTTATTGAGCAGCTAAAAGAAAGATCAGTAAAAAGAACTTATATGGCAATAGTGGTTGGAGTCCCCATCTCAAATAAAATTATCAATGAGCCAATAGGTAGACATCCTAAAATCAGGACCAAGCAAGCAGTTGTAAAAAATGGTAAGGAGGCTATTACTAGAGTTAGCCTGAGTGAGTCTTTTCAGGGCTATTCTCTTTTACGAGTAAACTTAGAAACTGGAAGAACACATCAGATTCGAGTACATCTATCACATGCAGGTTATCCTATTGTTGGCGATAGTGTTTATGGAGCTAGAAAACAGTTTGCTCCTGGCTCAACGGAAGGTTTAAAGAATATTATTTCTAGTTTCACACGACAAGCATTACATGCTTCAGAACTTGAACTTATTCATCCCTCAAGCGAGAAATTAGTTTCTTTTGAAGCTGATCTGCCAGAAGATATGTCTACACTTATTGGTCAACTTAAAGATTGAAACTTATGCTCGAAATGACACCTGACTACAGCCTTGGGAATAACATAAGATGTCTGACCTTAACAAAAAATTTCTTTGATCTAAATAAAATAGATTCGACTAAAGATAGTCTTTTTTCAGATTTTACTTCATATAAGAATTTACCCATCCAGTATATGGATCAAGTTCATGGCAATCGAATCCAAGAGATCTCACTAGCATCCTCGCCTGTAAAACAGACTGATGCAATGATTTCGCGCTCCAGTGATTTAATCTTAGGAGTTCTAACAGCAGACTGTTTACCAATTGCTATTTCCAACAGAAACGGAAGCGAATTCGCTATAATTCATGCTGGCTGGAGAGGTTTATTATCGGGAATCATAGAAAGATGTCTTTCTAATTTCATTGATAGCACTAATCTTTTTGCGTGGATAGGGCCTTCAATTTCTAGTGAGCATTATGAAGTAGGCTCGGATCTATATGATGCTTTTTTATTGTCTGATGAGAATTCTGAATCACATTTTAAAAAACTTAAATCAGGAAAATGGCTTTTTAATATTCAGGGTGAAGCAGAAAGAATCTTAAGAAAACACAAAGTAAAAGTTCAAAATTCAGGCGAATGTTCATACTCTAATGAAGATTTACTCTATTCTTACAGAAGAAACCAAACGCAGAATAGATTACTTACAATAATTTGGAGGAGTAAATGAGTCATAAAGGTTTTATTGGTCTTGGTGTAATGGGCTACCCCATGGCTGGTCACATATCTCAAGGACATCCTGTGGTAGTCTACAATCGTTCTCAACTCAAAGCAGATGCTTGGCTTAATGATTATTCAGGCACATCTGTTTCTAGCCCTAAAGAAATTGGTGATATGTGTAATGAAGTTTATATGTGTATTGGTAATGATTCTGATGTTAGAGAAGTTATTGATGGAGACGAAGGACTCCTCAAAGGCATGAGTCAGGGAGGAGTAATTATTGATCATACAACTACCTCTTCCGATCTCTCTAAAGAGATGAGCAATCTTTGTTTAAGTAAAGGGATTCACTATTTAGATGCCCCAGTATCTGGTGGACAAGCAGGAGCTGAAAATGGTGCCCTCACTATAATGGTTGGAGGAGATGAAGAGGCTTATAAAACAGTTCTTTTAACGATGAGTTGTTATACAAAATTTTCAAAATTGATGGGACCTTCAGGTTCAGGTCAGCTTACCAAGATGGTGAATCAAATTTGTATTGCAGGTTTAGTACAAGGCCTTGCTGAAGGTATTCATTTTGCAAATAAAGCAGAACTAAATATTCAAGATGTGATTGAGGTTATCTCAAAAGGAGCAGCACAATCTTGGCAAATGGTAAATCGATGGGAGACGATGTCTTTGGGCCAATACGAGCATGGATTTGCTGTTGATCATATGCGAAAAGATTTAGCTATTGCCATTAATGAAGCACAAAAAAATAATGCAAAATTAGAAGTTACAGAACTTGTCGATAAATTTTATAAAGATCTTCAAGATATGGAAGGAAATAGATGGGATACTTCGAGTCTATTAAAGAGATTGCAAGAGTATGACTAATTTTCCAGATCCATCTAGTAAAAAATGCCAAGAATTATTTGAAAAATCTAAAGATGGGTTATTTGAGCTTGCAGCTCAAATGAAAATAGATAATTTAAGTGAAGATTTTCTAAAAGAGATTGTTATTCCAATTTCTTATCATCTTCATAATAGCTTTTCAAAACGGAAGACCCCTTTTCTGATTTGTTTTACAGGTGGTCAGGGGTCTGGCAAAACTACGCTATCTTTTTTTATACAAAAAGTCCTCACTGATTACTGTCAAAGGCCTGCTATGGGCTTTTCGATTGATGATATCTATAAATCTCAAGAGGAGAGAAGGGCCTTAGCTAAGAAGATACATCCACTCTGCTATGTCCGTGGAGTTCCTGGGACTCATGATATCAATATGGGTCTGGATTTGATAAGTGAATTATCCAGTGCAGGACCAAACACAGAAACCAAGATTCCAGCCTTTTGTAAACCAGAAGATAGGCATTATGCTTGGGAAGAATGGCCTATATACACAGGAAAGCCGGATTTCATTTTCTTTGATGCCTGGTGTGGAGGGGCAAGACCTCTTCCAGAACAAGACTGGCTTCCGCCATTCAATCAATTGGAAGAAGAAGAGGATCCTCAAGGTATTTGGTCCAAATGGAGTAATCAAGAGCTATCAAAAGACTATCAAGATCTTTTTTCTCTATTTGACCTTTTGTTGATGATAAAAGTACCTAGTATGGAATTTGTCTATGAGAGCAGGTGGATACAAGAACAGACTTTGGCCAAAACAATCACTGACCCCAACTTAAAAGAAAAAATAATGACCAAAGAAGAGGTTTATCGTTTTGTTATGCATTACGAAAGATTAACTCATTATATCTTGGATGAATTGCCAAGTTTTTCAGATATAGTTTTAACGCGCGATAGTGATTTTAAATTCTCAATTTCTAAAGCTTCTTAAGTGTTGTTATTACAAGGTTTTCTTGACTTAGAAGCCTGTAATGTCAAAATGCTCACCCTCCTGCAGCAAGGCGGAATTTTTTTTAAATAGAGTTTAATGGACAAAAGTAATAAATCTGGTGCTGAAGCATTACTACACTCTCTTCACTTAGAAGGGGTGGAGCTTATGTTCGGCTATCCGGGGGGTGCTGCTCTCCATATTTACGATGCAATTTTTAACCAAGACCATGTTGATCATATTCTCGTACGACACGAGCAGGGTGCTGTTCATGCTGCAGATGGTTATGCCAGAGCAACAGGCAAACCTGGAGTGGCTTTAGTTACATCTGGACCAGGTGCGACAAATGCTATAACAGGGCTCGCCACAGCTTATATGGATTCGACACCTGTAGTTGTTATTTCTGGACAAGTTAAATCTAATTTAATTGGAACTGATTCCTTCCAAGAAACAGATATGATTGGTGTCTCTCGCCCAATTGTAAAGCATAGTTTTTTAGTTCAGAGAGCTGAAGACATACCTGAAATTGTAAAAAAAGCATTCCATATAGCTACAACAGGAAGGCCCGGGCCTGTAGTCATAGATGTTCCTAAGGATCTGACAGATCCAGACCATAAGTTCGAATTTACTTATCCATCAGAAATCAAAATGCGTTCTTACAATCCTCCAAAGAGTGGAGATTTATCCAAGATAAAAGAAGCAGTAGATTTAATTGAGCATGCAAAAAGACCTGTAATTTATTCAGGCGGTGGTGTAATACAAGATGATGCATCAGACGAACTTACTGAGTTAGCTAGACTTCTAAACTTTCCTGTAACTAATACATTAATGGGTCTAGGAGCTTTTCCAGGATCAGACCCGCAATTTATGGGCATGCTTGGCATGCATGGCACTTACCAAGCCAATATGGCGATGCATAATGCTGATTTGATTGTTGCGGTCGGTGCCAGATTTGATGACAGAATAACTAATGATCCAAATAAATTTTCATTAGGCGCTAAAAAAATACACATTGATGTAGATGCAGCTTCAGTTTCAAAAATAATTCACGCAGATGTCCCTATTGTTGGTTCAGCAAAAGAATGTTTATCTGTGTTAATTCAGGAAATAAAGACAAGAGATCTGGCAATCGATCAAGACCAGTTATCGTCATGGAATCAACAGATTTCCGAATGGAGAGAAGCCCATGGATTGAACCATTCTCTATTAGAGCTCGGCCCTCAAAACGGAAAGATTCTGCCCCAACAAGTAGTTCAATCTCTTTACAAAGAAACTGAAGGTAAGGCCTTCATAACTTCAGATGTAGGACAACACCAAATGTTTGCTGCTCAGTATTATCATTTCGATAAACCAAGACAATGGATAAATTCAGGCGGTCTAGGCACTATGGGCTTTGGCCTGCCATCCGCTATGGGCGTTCAGCTAGCTTTCCCTGATGAAACAGTTGCTTGTGTTACCGGAGAAGGCAGCATCCAAATGTGTATTCAGGAACTTTCAACCTGTCTTCAATACGGTTTGCCTATCAAGATAATTAATTTGAATAATGCTGCACTCGGAATGGTCAGGCAATGGCAAGACATGCAATACGGAGGCAGGCATTCATCTAGCACTTATGAGAATTCTCTTCCTGATTTTGTTGCACTTGCTGAGTCTTATGGACATATAGGCATTAAAGTTTCAAGTTTTGATGACTTAGAATCAGCCATGAGAGAATGTATTTCTCTAAAAGATAGACTTGTATTCTTAGATGTAGATGTAGATCCAAATGAACATGTTTATCCCATGCTTGAGGCAGGCAATTCAATGGACTACATGTGGCTTGGTAAAGACAAAAAAACTTGGTGATGAAAAGAGTTATTGCTTTATTAATGGAAAATCAGCCTGGAGCTTTGTCTAGAGTTGTTGGTCTTTTTTCTCAAAGAGGGTACAACATAGAGACGCTTGTGGTAGCACCCACCACGGATCCAACCCTCTCTAGATTAACTATGTCGACTCAAGGTGATGAGAAAGTTGTAGAGCAAATTACTAAGCAGCTTGATAAGCTGATTGATGTCGTAATGGTTTCTGACCTAGGCAGCTCTGATTTTATTGAAAGGGAGTTGATGTTAATAAAATTTAAAAAAGATTCTTTTCCAAGAATCTCTTTTGAAGATTCAGATGTAGTTTCAGAAAATAATGAGATAATTAATGTTCAAGTGGTTGGCACCTCCACTGAGTTAGACGCACTAGTAAAAGAAATAGAAGATAGCAATCCGATAGAGATTGTCAGATCAGGCTCTTTAGGAATTTCTAAAGACGCTAATACCTTAAGCATAGAAAATTAAATAGGAGAAAGGCATGCAAGTTTATTATGACAAAGACGCAAATTTAGACATCATTAAAGAGAAAAAGGTTGTGATAGTTGGATATGGCTCTCAGGGACATGCTCATGCAAATAACCTTAAAGATTCTGGAGGAAATGTCACGGTAGCTTTAAGAAAAGAATCTGCGTCATGGGCTAAAGCTGAAGCAGCTGGATTGAATGTTCAAGAAGTATCTGATGCTGTAAAAGATGCCGATATGGTAATGATACTTATGCCTGACGAATTACAGTCTGCAACTTACAAAAGTGAAATAGAAAATAACATAAAAGAAGGAGCTGTTCTGGCTTTTGCTCATGGATTCAATATTCATTTTGATATGATCAATCCAAGAGAAGATCTTGATGTAATCATGGTTGCTCCAAAAGGCCCAGGTCATACTGTTAGGTCTCAATATGAAATAGGTGCAGGTGTCCCTTGTCTTATAGCAATTCACAAAGATGTTTCTGGTAAAGCTAAAGAAATTGGCCTTTCTTATGCTTCAGCTATAGGTTCCGGTAGAGCTGGAATTATAGAAACTAACTTTAAGGATGAAACTGAAACAGATTTGTTTGGTGAGCAAGCCGTTCTATGTGGTGGACTGACACAATTAATCCAGAATGGATATGAAGTGCTAGTAGAAGATGGTTATCCACCAGAGATGGCTTATTTTGAGTGCCTTCATGAGGTGAAACTTATCGTAGATCTTATTTATGAAGGTGGATTAGAGAATATGAGATACAGTATTTCTAACACAGCTGAATTTGGGGATTACGTGAGTGGACCTAAAGTAGTGAATTCAGAAGCTAAAGAAGAAATGAGAGCAGTGCTTAAAAGAATTCAATCTGGTGAGTTCGCTCAAGAATTTATGGCAGATTGCAGAGAAAGTAATGATGGTAAGGGTGGACCAAGAATGAAAGAGTATCGTCAACAAACTTCAGAACATTCTATTGAAAAAGTTGGGTCTGAACTCAGAGCAATGATGCCATGGATAGCTCAAAATAAAATTGTTGATAAAGCTAAAAACTAATACATGTCTGAAGATCCTCAAGAAAGTCTAGATCTCTTTGATGATCATGAAGAGGTCGTATCCGAGGATGGTAAGAAAGTAACCAGAAAAGGGATCTATTTACTTCCTAATCTCCTTACAACTGCATCACTTTTTTCAGGCTTCTTCTCAATAATTTCAGCAATAAATGGAAATTTTATAGCTTCAGGTATGGCTTTATTTGCAGCTCAAATGCTTGATGGTTTAGATGGAAGAGTCGCAAGGCTTACTAATTCTCAAAGTTTATTTGGTGCTCAGTACGACAGCCTTTGTGATGTGATTTCTTTTGGTTTGGCTCCTGCAATTATAGTATTTTTGTGGGGCTTAGATTCTATGGGTCAAGCTGGCTGGGTGTTTTCATTTCTTTATGTTGCCGCCGCCGCATTAAGACTGGCACGATTTAACACATATATAGGATCAGAAGACACATACTTTAAGGGGCTCCCTAGCCCAGTTGCTAGTGGGATGGTTGTTTACTTTGTATGGGCCATGAGTTCTTACGGTATTCAAGGAGAAGAGGTTGGTGCGATCCTTGTAATTTTAACTGCTATTCTTACTGGTCTAGTATCTTTATTGATGGTTGTTAATGTTCCTTATTACAGTTTTAAAGAAATAGAATTAAAGAAACGGGTTCCATTCTTTTCAATGTTATTCGTTGTATTTATTTTTGCACTTATTTCTATAGATCCACCTATAGTACTGGCAAGTTGTGCTTTTGCTTATATTATTTCTGGCCCATTGTTATGGGTTATGAAAAGAATCAAAAACTAGTCTGTTCTTTTCCAGTAGCCCGTGAAACTCATTTGATCTGCTTTAAGATTGAACTTTTGTTTGAGTATTTTTCTTATTGATGAAATTTGTCTAGCTTCTCCAGCTCCAAAAACATAGAGGTTATCTGTTTTCATTTCTAATTCTTCGATTCTTTTTGATAATTCCGAACCTTTACCTGCCGGATCATTATTTCTATATATCCACTCGATACAATTATTTGTATCATGACACTCAAATTGGGAAGACTTATCTTGCGTCTCGAAAATACACCTATAAATACCTTTATTCTCTGAGTTTTCTATCGACGCAAGGACTGCTGGTTGGGCAGTTTCATCTGCTATAAATAGAAAGTTATCAGTTCCTTCTGGGGGAGTGAAGGTTGTTCTTGGACCCCATATGGCCACTTCGGACTCTTCAGTAACTTTTTCTGCCCAATCAGCTAATGGTCCAGGGTGATCATGAAGTACAAACCAGACATCTATTTCATTGTCTTTAAAAGATCTTATTGTGTAATAGGCTGCTGAATAGGGATTATCCTTTTTTGCATTGAGTTCTCTAAAATCTTGCATAACAAAATTTTCTGGATATTTATGATCTATATTTTTATGAATTATAAAATACATAAAGGCATCATTTTTAAGGTCTGGTAGAGACTCCAGCCCCCCATAAAATGTTATTTCAATGATATTTGATGAAATTATTCTTTTCTTTTTTACTTTTGTTATGTAGGTATCTAAATTGAGTGTTTTTTCAATTTGTATTTCGATTCGAGTTTTAGGATAGTTCTCCGGAGCTTTTTTTCTAGCTTCCGCTAAACACAAATAGAAAAATGTAACTACTTCATCAGAGCTTTTGAATGTATTTGGAAATTTAATAGTTCTGTAGATTTTTTTGCCTGAAACTTGAATCATCATTGATATCTCTTCATCAGATATATCCATGATTCTTGATTCCAGAACATCAGCTACACCTAAGTAGTATGAAGACACCAAATTTAGGGCATCTCCATTTACCTCATTGTGATTATCAATAATAAGTTCTATGTTCTCTAAACTTTTTTTATCAAACATTATTTATATCTCGTAAGATCTGTACTGATTTGCCTGTTCGACCAAAATATCTTTGTAGTCTTTAGCATTCTTACAGACCCTCTCAAAAGAGATGAAATAGATTTTATCTTCAGATTTCACGAAGTATCCATCAATAGATAACGCAAACATCTTAGCTTCTGGATCTTGAACGTTATGTTGAGCATTGAGAGAAGCAGAGATATTTTTAGTATGATCTTTGTTCATATGATCTATTATGGATGTCTGATTACTCATCCATTTTGGTTTGAATTGTTTCCAGTCTTTATTGTCTAACCACGCTATTTTTCCAAATCCGCCAATCCATCTTATTTGGTCTATATGAAGTCTATAGAAATTAAAGTCATGCATGGCTGCATACTTCTTGCTTTCTGGTAAAAATTCTTCAAATCTGGTTCGTGTTTCGTCAATTTCCTTTTCTGGCATAGACTGCAAATCTCCAAGGAGTGTCATCCTTGAAGAATTTTGTTTATCAAGATCATCATCAATTTTAAAAAGCGTGAGACATGACTTGGAGTTTTCTTTAAGGTTTATTGTGTGTTGCGCAATATTGCTCGCGTAGATGATAATGCTTCTATCTACATCGGTAATATATGTAACAAAACTACCAAATGGATAGCCTTCATTTCTTACTGAAATAGTCGATAGCACTCCTTCACTGCTATTCCGTAAAAGATTTATCGCATGCTTTTCGTATTCTTCTTGTCTCTTATTCATAATTTAGTAATAGTTAATCCTGAAAGGATTTTTTTCAACATTCATCTTAAGTCCATATACGGCACTAAGCGTATCTTCAGTAAGGACCGTCTTCGGAAGGCCTTTATCTACAAGTCTTCCTTCATTGAATAAGGCAACCTGATCTGAATATTTTGCAGCTAAGTTTAGATCATGGAGGATGAGCAGAATTCCTAGACCCTCATCTCTTTTCTTTTGAATTAGCTTCATCATTTTTTGTTCATGAAGAATATCTAAGTTAGCGGTTGGCTCATCTAGAAACATGTATCTGGGATCATCAGATCCTGAAGGCCTCCATAACTGAACCAGTGTTCTTGCAAAATGAACTCTTCTCTTTTCTCCACCCGAGAGGGTGTTAAAACTTTGTTCTAGAAGATTCTTAACAGAACATTCTTCAGATATTTGATCAATTGCTTTCTTAAAATCTTCGGAATAACTTGATATGCCTCTGTCAAGCCAACCCATTTCAATTATCTCTCTAGTAGAAAAATCATATACAACATCTTGGGATTGTGACATTACGCTTCTAATGAAAGAACGATCTTGAATTGAAATATCATCAAGATTTGATTGATCGAAATAGACCTGACCTTCTGTACATTGCAAATCACCAGAAATGATTTTTAAAAAACTAGACTTACCCGCTCCATTTGGACCTAGGATTGTAATTATCTCTCCCGATGAGATAGAAAGAGAAATATCGTCTAAAATTTTCTTAGAGTTTACTTCCCAAGATAGGTTTTTAACTTCTACGCTCATGCTTTTCTAATCCTAAAAATTAACCATAGAAAGAAAGGGGCACCTATTGCACTCGTTATGAGGCCTACTGGTAGTTCAGCAGGTTGGATAAGAATTCTTGATAGTAGATCGGCTGCCATCATTAGCGATGCACCTAAAAGAGCTGATCCAGGCAATAGATAACTATGATTTACTCCTCCCAATAATCTTACCAAGTGAGGAACTACTAATCCTACAAAACCAATCATTCCTGACAGAGAAACGCTAATTCCTACCGTTACAGCAGATGAAATGATGACCTTGAATTTAAGTTTTTTTACATCTACTCCCAGTCTATATGCTTCAGGTTCCCCCAATTGCAAAAGATCTAGTTTCCTAGCAGAAGGAATCATCCAAAACATAGCCAGAGATATAATTATCAAAGCAGGAATGATCAATTGCCATGAAGAGCCACCAAAACTTCCCATAGTCCAGAATGTCAAACCTCTAAGCTCTGAATCTGTACTGATATATGTCAATATTCCTATACCTACAGAAGCAAATGCATTCACCGCTATACCAACCAGCAACATATAAGTGATACCTTGATAGCCAAACCCTTGCGTAAAGATATACAAGAGACTTATCACCAAGGAGGCACCAAGAATGGCTGATAGGGGTAAAACTAAAGTTCCAAATATAAAGTCTGGGATCACATCTGAACCCAAAACGATAATCAATGACGCACCTAATGCCGCTCCAGCTGAGACACCAATCAACCCAGGATCAGCCAGAGGATTTCTAAATAAACCTTGTAAAGATGCTCCAGATAATCCAAGACTTGCTCCAACAAAAGCTGCCAGCAATACTCTGGGTATTCTTATCTCAAATAAAACGATACTATCTAATGAGTCAGATCCTCCATTGAACAATTCTTGAAAGGCAAAAGAAAAACTGCCCAATGAGATAGAAGAAAAGAAAATCACAATTAAGGACAATACAAATATAAACAAAATGCTAATTTGCAGAGGATTTGTATATTGAAGGATCGTAGAATCCTTAAGTAATGATCTAAGCATTATTGTTGAAAGGTTTCAGCAAACTTCAATGCTGCGGCTATAGTTCTTACTCCAAAACCCAACATTGCCATACCATCCTCAGATAATATATTTTGCTCTTTGGCTGCATCGGTAAATCTAAGTGCTGTAGTTTCTGATAAGCTTTTTGTGTCGGGGAAAGATCCCATTCCTCTATTCGTAATAATAATAAAATCAGGATTGTAGGAAATTATTGATTCACTGCTTATTGGCTTCCATCCTTCAAAGTTATCAGCAACATTCAACGCTCCAGTCATTTTTATAAAACCATCACCCGATGTTCCTTTACCTGCAACAATGGGAGAGGTACCTTGCATATTAAGGATAAGCATAACTTTAATTTTTGAGTTTTGATTATCCATAGCCAATTTATTCAACTTATTAATGTCTTGCTCGAGCAACTCTATTTTTGACGATGCTAAATTTGTATCAACTCCTAAGACGGATGAAATGCAATTTATCTTTTGAAGTATTCCATTAGCAGAATGACCCTCATCTATTATTCTGAGATCTACGCCAGTGAGTTCTAATTGATCTATGACAAGGGGAGGGCCCATATCATCTTCACCCAGAATAAGTGAGGGTTTAAGAGATAGAATTCCTTCTGTAGATAGCGCCCTGACATAACCTATGGATGGCAAGTTAGCAGTATCTGAGGGGTAGTTAGAAGTGACATCTATCCCAGCAATCTTATCGGAATAATCTAAAAAATAGACAATTTCAGTCAAAGATCCACCTGCTATGACTATTTTTGAAGAATCTAGGGATTTTTCGCAATTAGCCAAGAAAAATTGAGATAAAGCAAAGCAAGTAATAAAAAGAATATAGCGCATTCTGAAGATTGTATTGATTTTCATATTAAAGTAAATGATAATCATTCTCATTCTCATTAAACAAGGTATATTCTTATGAAATCAAGTAACCCTTTTAAAATTTTCGCATTAGCTGTATTCCTTTTTCTAGGGAATATTTATGCAGAAGACGAAGTACAGGAAGTAGTCGTTATTTCTTCTAAATATCCAGTACCACTTCAAGAAGTGGTAGGAAGCGTAGATTCTATATCTCTAGAAAATATGGAGACACGAATGGTAAGTGACCTCTCTGATATGCTCGATAAAACTATCGGAGTTTCAGTTTCAAAACGTAACGTCTCGGGTAGAGCTTATAACGATGGTATTTCTATCAGAGGCCTCGGAGGAAAAAGAGTCAATATCCTCATTGACGGTATAAGAGTTGCTGAAGCCTACACTGGATATGGTAGAGATGTGGTAGATGTTGATTTACTTAAGAGAGTAGAGATATTGAAAGGGCCAAGTTCTGCTTTGTACGGATCTGATGGATTAGCTGGAGCTGTCTCATATATAACTAAAGACCCAAGTGATTTAGCAGGTTTTGGAGAAAATTACTTCTCTGTAAATACTTCTTATGACGAAGATAATGAACAAACAAAAGTTGGATTTATGGCTGCAAGAGTTGGAGAGAAGATAGAAAGCTTGATCCAAGTAACTTCCAGAGAACTCAGTCAACTTGAGCTCCATGATGATGCTACCCTTGAATTGGATCCATTTGATGGTGAGCAACTGAGTGTTCTAGCTAAATTTAAATTTAGTCTAAGCGAGTCTGTAGACATAACCCTTGTACTTGATTCTCAAGAATTTGAAGGTGATTATATTTTTAATTCACAGGCAGGTATGAGCTACTTCCCTCAAGTTACCAGTACATCCAATGTAATTGGAGTTGACGACGGCAATCGAGATAGAGGAACCTTATCTCTAGATTTTAGTAATGAAACCACTTTATTTGATAATGGATCAATAAGGTTCTATGCCCAAGAGACTGATCAAAAGCAGATTACTACTAGATCAAAACAAATTTTTGGACAAGGGCCACCTTCCGTGGTCAATGCTTATAGAGATTACCAATTCAATCAAGAGATTGATGGCTTCTCAGCAGATTTCTTTAAAACAATAAACAACAATGGGAGATTGCATAATATTGTTTATGGAATAGAGATTGAAAATATAGATGTCCAAAGACCTAGAATTAGATATGAAACTAATTTAATGACTGGAACTATCAATACTTTCCTCGGGGGAGAGTTCTATCCTAATAAAACTATTCCCGATACAGAGATTGAGAGACAAAGTTTCTTTTTTAATGACCGATTAGAGCTTAATGATAAAACAACTTTGGTATTTGGAGCGAGATATGATGGTTACGAGTTAACCCCTGTTCCAGATGATTTATTCTATGCTAATGCCCAGTCAACTAATCAACTTTATTTTATTGATGATAGCGAAGTATCAATGAAATTTGGTTTTCTAAGAGATCTTTCTGATGATGTTTCTTTTTATGCCCAGTATGCTGAAGGATTTAGAGCACCAGATTTCCAAAGTGCTAATTTAAGCTTCACTAATTTGGCATTTCGTTATGCAGTAGGAACGAGTCCTGGCCTTCAACCTGAGGAGAGCGAAGGATATGAATTCGGATTTAAAGGCGCTACTGATAATGTCTCTTGGACTTTATCCTATTACGATAATGAGTACGCAAATTTCATAGATACTTATATAAAAGGCACAAGTCAGCAAGGTATTACACTATATGAATATGGCAATCTCGATGAAGTTGAGATAAAAGGAGTTGAATTTGAAATTATTTCGGATGTCACTGAAAACCTTCAAGCATCTTTTGGCTTTAGTATTCCGGACGGTACAAAGAACGGAGAGCAGTTAGTATCAATAGATCCTGAAGAGGCTATTCTTGGATTGGTTTGGAGCTCAGATAGTGGAAAATTAAATCTAAGTGGATACGCTAATTTTACAGCAGGTAGCCATGATAACTTGCCCCCAAGTTGCGGAAGAAGCGGATGTATTCCTTTACTCACTTTATCTGGTCTGACTACATATGACCTTTATGGAAGTTACCAGATATCTCAAAACCTAAAAGTAAGGTTTGCCATAAGAAATCTAACAGATGAAAGCTATTGGAATTGGGCTTCGGTTCAAGGTAAAAGCTCAACTGATGCCGGGCTAGACCTCTTCATGGAACCAGGTAGAAATATGAGCATGGGATTGAAATATGATTTTTAAACTGTAATGTTGAAAAAGGGCCAATCGGCCCTTTTTTTATGTATGTTTTATTAACTAGAATACTAAATTTGTTGTAATATGCTCGCTCCACAAACGTGGGTCTGTAGCTCAGCTTGGTTAGAGCGCACCCCTGATAAGGGTGAGGTCGGTGGTTCGAGTCCACCCAGACCCACCATTTTTCTACGAAAGCAAAGACCATAAGACACTCACTAAAGAAATAGTGCTATGGTGTCCTTAGATTTAAAAAAACATGAGCAAGTCAATTGGCTGGCAAACGCGAGCCTTACCAAACCTTTTGTGTTATTTAGTGATAATCAATAATGAAAATAAAAGTAAATAGAATTAAAGGTGCCGATGGACCTTTCGAGATTGTTTGGGATAAATTAGGAATCCCGCACGTGTACGCAACCAGTGTGGCTGACTCATATAGAGGCATGGGTTATGCCGCAGGTTATGAGAGATTATGGCAGACCCACCTGAGCTGTGCTTATGCAAATGGAGAGGCCGCGGCTTTACTTGGAGAGCGGTTTGTTCAGCAAGATGCCTTTCAAAGGGGTTTCAATGTGCACTGCGGCCAGATAGGTCTTGTTGAAAGTAAAGGGGATTGGATAGCTGATGCCTATTTAGAAGGATTAAACGCTTACGTACTATCCCTTGATGAAATACCTCCGGAGTTTCTGCATGCAGGAGCAGAACCTCGCTTGTTCACCCGCATGGATATAGCAGCAAGATATAGGTTTACTTCCTGGTTTCAGCATAAAAGTTGGACTGAAAAAATGATGTTAGGTAGGTTAATGGCAACCCATGGTATCGATTATTTTTCTAATCATGTATTGCATCTTTCGAATGAAGATAGAGATTTGATTAATGATCTTAATGAGCCTTTACGAAACTTAGACCCGCAAATAATTAAGTTGGCTTATCCTGAAGTTGAGGTTCCAACTTTCTCTGGAAGTAATAATTGGGTAATTACAGGAGAGTTATCTGCTTCAGGAAAACCCATTTTAGCCACAGATCCCCATCAACCTCACTCTTTACCAAATACCTTTTTTTACATCCATCTTAATGCTGGATCATGGGATGCTTTTGGTGCCGCTTTCCCAGGAGTCCCTTATTTTATGATGGGATTCACCCCTGATGTGGCTTGGGGATTAACAACGGGATTTATTGATTGTTATGATTTATTCATTGAGGAAGTAAATGATGATCAGTATCGAACTGAGTCAGGTTGGAGACCGGTGGAGATTCACCAAGAGGTTATTGAAATAAAGGACCAACCCAGCAGATCTATAAACATTAAAAAGACTCACCATGGAGTGCTTCTAGAGCCATTCATGAATGAATTAGGAATGTCTGATTCAAAAAATAATAAATACCAGACAAGTCTTTACTGGTCTTTGCAAAACGTACCTACATCAGCAGGAGCATTGGCTCTTTTACCAACGGCTAAATCAGCAAAAGAGTTTGGTGAAGTCTTGTTTGAGAATGACGTCTGTCCTTTGGTCAATAATATTATATGTGTAGATAAAGACAGTCAGATAGAAAGGTACATAGCAACAACCACTCCAGTCAGAAAAGGAGTCACTGGGTCGGTTCCTCTAGCCGGTTGGATAGATAAATATGATTTCAGTCTTTCCACAAAAGATCAGTTATTGGTGGAAAAAAATCCTAAAAGTGGTTTTTCTTTTACTGCAAATAACGACACGATGGGAGACGAAGGTGATTTTTATATTCATAATTTCCCGACACACAGCGCGAGAGCGGATCGCATCAGCGAATTATTAAACCAAAAGAAAAAATTCTCAGCTGAAGATTTTTGTGAAATGCAATTGGATTTACATGACTTACGTAGCATTGAGATTTTACCCGACCTAATCAAAGTGCTAAAAGAAAGTGATGACCAAGACATCAAATTAGCAGCAAAAATCCTAGGAGAATGGGACAGCAATACCAGTGTGGATTCCATAGGAGCCTGTTTATACTATCCTTTCTTAGACAGATTTTGGCAACGCAAATATATGCACACAGTCCTTCAAGATGATTTAATTAATTTATTACCAATGGCTGCACCTGGATTAAATCGTTTTGATATTGGTTCTTTTTTAACAGAAGGCGAGCCTTGGATAAAACATGAAGAATTATTAAAAACCTCGGTGCAAGAACAAATGAAAACGATTATGAGCCGAGTTAAGCAAGAGCTTGGAAATGACCATTTAAAATGGAGATGGGGAGATTTACATCAGATTGCCTTTAAACACAGACTTAACAAACACAAACCATGGGAAAATTTAAAATTAGGACCCGACCAAATAGGAGGGAGTCCAACTACTCTAGCAATGGCAATGCACACTGGAAAGGGCCCAGGAAAGGCAGCTAATGGTGAAATTCCTTGCAGGGTTTTTCACGGTCCAGCGTATCGACTGGTTGTCGATCTGGCAGATCCGTATCATTCAAAGTTTGTAATCGCTGGCGGTAATGGTGGGCGTCCAGATAGTAATTTTTCAATGAATCAATACAAGTCCTGGCTAGAAGGAAGTTATTACACCCTGAACTTAAAACGAGAAGAATTGGATGAACATTCAACTTGGGAATTTTTATAAACTATCTTTAAAAACACAGTTATAACTTCATTTCTGTTTCGATCATCTAGAATGTACAATCCTTAGAGTAATGAAATTTAAACTTTAATTTACTGGAGACTTATGAAGAGACTGTTAGCGCTAATATTTCTATCACCTTTACTGATTGGGGAAGAGTTAAAGGAAGAAAGATTCGTTTCAGAATTAACTATAACTGAGCTTACAGAGATAGTTCGTAATATAGTTGAAGAGAGCATTGAGCAATGCGTTGTATCTGGAACCATGGAAGGAAGAGCTAAGGTTAATTTAAAAGTGGAAGGAGAGGTAATCGCCAAGATGGAATGTGAATTTGAGGATAAAACACAGATAAACATAGTTTCAGAAGAAACTGAAGATTAATAAAAATCTTTGGAAGGATTTAAAGCCTCTGGCAAAGGTGAGGTCGGTGGTGAGAGTCCACCCAGACTAGCACTTTCTTTTTAAATAATTCCTACTAAAAGAAGTTTAGGGGACCAATAGGCCCCCCAAGTCCTTAAGGATAAAAAGGGTTGTCAGTTACATAAGCAGGAAGATTATAAAATCTTCTAGTTCTGTAAACTGGTTGCCCAAGTTCTTTCTTAAGGGATTTTCTTACGACGCGATTGATCGACCGCGCTTCTTCATATTTAGTCATAACATCTCCTGTTAAAAAGATGCGTTCCTTCGGTATTATCACCTACTTCCGTCCCTTTCGGGATGAACGAAGATGCGTTCCTTCATCACAATTGACTACTTCCGTTCACTGCTACATTTAGAGTGAATGAACGATTGATTAAATATTAACCAAACTTATTCAAACTTGCAAATACTAGTATTTAAGTGGGATCACTTTTTATTATTATTAAACAATTTAGAATATAAAGGTTTACAACAATTGAATAAGAGAAAAATATGAAAGCAGTAGGAATTATGAAGCATGGAGGCCCTGAGGCGCTGGAAGTATTGGAAGTTCCTGAGGTCAATGCTGGACCAGGAGAAATTAGGATTAGGAATTATGCAGCAGCAGTAAATCCCACTGATGTAGCTGCACGAAATGGTTTGATGGCTGAGTATCAGAAGATAAACCCACCACCTTATGTTCCAGGAATGGATGCCGCTGGAATAGTGGACCAACTTGGAGAGGGAGTAGAAACTGATATTAAAATTGGGGATGAGGTTATGGCTATGGTCGTACCTAGTGGAAATTATGGGGCTTACAGGGAACAAATAGTGCTAAATCAGAATGCGGTAGTTAGAGCACCTAAGGGTACTTCTCATGTAGAGGCTTGTACACTTCCAATGAATTCTCTTACAGCAAGATTATCTTTAGACTTATTAGGATTAAAAGAAGGACAAGTATTGGCAGTCACTGGAAGTCCGGGAGCTTATGGAGGTTATGTTGTTCAGCTTGCTAAGGCTGATGGTCTTATAGTTATTGCTGATTCTAATGAGTCAGATGAAGAACTTCTTAGATCTCTAGGAGTGGATCTTATTATTCCTAGAGGTGAAGGTTATGCCGAAAAAATAAGAGAAGAATTTCCAGATGGAGTGGATGGAATAGCAGACGGAGCCTTGCTGAATGAATTAGCTATTGGTGCTGTAAGAGATGGCGGCTCATTCACTTCTATTAGGGGATTCAAAGGTGAGCCACAAAGAGACATAGACTTCTCAACTACTTGGGTTACTGCATATGATTGTAAAAAAGAAATATTAGAGAAATTAAAACACCAAGCCGAAGAAGGAGTGGTGACTCTTCGAGTTGCTGACACGGTTGATATTGAGAATGCCTCAGAGGCCCATAGAAGACTGGAAGAGGGAGGTACACGAGGTAGAATGGTAATTAAATTCTGATCACTTAACCTGTATTAAAAGAAAGAAAAATTAATATATTGAAAAAATTAATAAACATAATCTCAATTTTCTTTTTATCCTTTCAGACTCTCTCTGAAGTAAAAGAACTGACAATCTTGCACACCAATGACTTGCATGCTCATTTGTTCCCTCGAATTGCACCCTGGATAAATGAATCAAGAAAGATAGGAGGATTCGCTAATCTTGCTACTTTGGTAAAACAAGAAAAGCAGTTAAATCCTAATAACATTCTTATTGATGCCGGGGACTACTTTTCTGGACCCTATATCAGTACCTTAACCAAAGGCGAGGCAGTAATTCAATCAATGAACTTCCTCGGAATTGATGCTGCTTGTATTGGCAATCATGAATTTGATCATGGTTGGGATAATATGCTCGAACAAATCAAGAAAGCTAATTTTCCAATTCTAAATGGCAACCTTTTTTTTGAAGGAACAGACCAGTTAGTTTGGGATAACCCTTACTTAATATTAGAAAGAGCAGGATTAAAAATTGGGATAATCGGTCTTCATGGCAAATTCGCTTTCTACGACACCATCAATTTCAAAATGACAGAAGGCATTGAGGCTCGAGATGAAGAAGAGTATCTTAGAAAATACATAGAAATATTAAAACCCAAAACCGATATTATTATTCTTGCTGTTCATCAAGGAATGCCCGGAAGGCAATCAACCATTGGTTTGACTGATGTAGAAAGAAATTTATATAAAGATATTCTCCTAGCTCAAAATGTTCCAGGTGTAGACATCATAGTTACTGGGCATGCTCATCAGGGGACTGATAAAGCATTGGTCTCAAATGGAACAATTATTGTTTCAACAAATGCAAATGCAACTGAGCTTGGGAAGCTTCAAATTAAATATGATACTGAGAAGAGAAGAATAGTTTCTCATTCAAATAAATTAATAACTATTTTTGATGATGAAATAGAAGATGATGGAGATATGCTTAGAGAGATTAATTATTGGCAAGATGAAGTTGATCAAATAGCCAAAGTTTCCGTAGTTTCTTCTACACAAAAACTTGTAAGAGCCTACGGAGAAGAATCAAACATGGGGAACTTATTTGCAGATGCAATTGAAGCTTTTGATGAAAAAATAGATATAGCAGTTGTAAATAGCGGTGCGCTCAGACAAGACATTAGTGCAGGAATAATCACAAAAGGAGATCTAATCTCTGCTTTTCCTTTCCCAAATACTGTCGTGATAACCAAGTTAAAAGGTTCCCAAGTTGTCAGTATATTTAATCATGCTGCTGGTATGACAAATGGAATACTGCAGGTTTCGAAAAATGCTAAATATTCTTTTTATCCAGGTGGAAGTGTTAAGAATATTTGGATCAATGATGAGTTATTAAACGATAATGAAGAGTATTGGGTTGCGGCTCCTAATTTTGTGACACAAGGAGGAGACGGCTATTTAGAATTTAAGAATTCTATAGAGTATTTTGATAGCGGAGTCTTGATTGTGGATGCGGCTGAAGAATTTTTAAGAAGAGACCCAGTATATGAGCCTCAATATGAAGGCAGAGTAAAAATATTAAAGTAAGAGAGTTAAATACTCTTAACTTAACAAAGATTCTTTTATGAGAGGCTATTTGCCGTTTCTTTCTAGAGTAAATATACTCATAATTAGATTTTTAAGGAAGAAGACTATGTACCATTTATCACGTTTATTTGTTCTATTTTTAATTTTTTTTAGTTTTAATACGACCGCTCATGAAAATGGAAAAACTACCAAATACTCACCTGAGTTAGCTCATGCTCCAACTCCTCTTCCGGACAGAGTCGTTTTGACTTGGGAAGATGATCCTGCAACTACCCAATCAGTTACTTGGAGAACTGATGCTAAAACAAAAATAGGAATGGCACATATAGCGCTTGCTAATTCAAACGGTAGAGCTCTGGAACTGGAAGAACTTAAAGCAGAAACCACTTATTTCAAAAGTGATATTAATGAGGCTAACTACCATAGTATTACCTTCAGGGATCTCAAGCCTGATACTCTTTATACCTATAGAGTAGGAGACGGAGTGAACTGGACTGAGTACTATCACTTCAAAACAGCCAGTGATAGACCAAGACCTTTTAGCTTTATTTATTTTGGTGACGCTCAAAATGAGGTACGTACCCATTGGTCTAGAGTTTTTAGAGAGGCATTTAGAGACGCCCCCAGAGCTGCATTTACACTTCATGCAGGAGATTTAATAGACAATCCTTCTTGGGATGCGGAGTGGGGTGATTGGCACCAAGGCCCAGATTGGGTAAATGGAACCATTCCAGTCATTGCAACTCCAGGAAATCACGAATATGAAAGAATAAATCAGGGCCCTGAATCAGAACGTTTTTGGCAGACTAAAGCGGGCAAAACTATAGAGATAATTACTACTGGCTTCGAACCTGAGAAATCAGATAAAGGGACTGTATATAAGGTTTCGTTTAAAGGACCTGATGACAATAATGCTTACTTCGAATTTAATGATGGAGGCAATATTATTTTTGTTGATGATGGAGTTGAAGCTATTACAGGTTTTAAGAAAAAAGAACTCCTAGGTTCAAGTTTCTATTCTGCGCCATTGTATGATCGCCAAAGAGATCCAGGAATTCCAGCTGTAAGTACACATTGGCGTCCACAATTTGCTTTTCCTATTCAAGATGTTCCTGATGAGTCCTTAAAGGAAACTGTGTATTTTATTGATTATCAAGGTGTGAGATTCATTTCACTTGATTCTAATAAAGAAAAGGAAATCCAAGTTCCTTGGTTTAGAAAGGTATTAGAAGACAATCCAAATAGATGGACCATCGTTACCTTCCATCATCCTGTTTTTTCTCCAGGCTCTGATCGCGACAACAAAGAGCTTCGAGAACTATGGAAACCAATTTTGGATGAGTTTAAGGTTGATCTAGTTTTAAGCGGACATGATCATACCTATGCCAGAACAGGGCAAGTCGATACAAAAAATTTAAAAAATGTTCCAACTGGATATCAGCAAGCCTATGATCCTAACGTAGGAACAGTTCATGTTGTATCCGTGAGTGGTCCTAAAATGTACGGTATTTCCAAAGGAAGTTACGCTAAGAGAGTGGCTGAAAATACTCAACTTTACCAAATCATTCATATTGATGATAAGAATCTGCAGTATGAGGCCTATGAAGCCACAGGGGAGTTATATGATAAGTTCACTCTTCAAAAACGAAACGGAATGCCAAACTTATTGCTTGAATCACTTCCATCTGAAAAAAGGAAGTAAAAAGTTTTAACTGGACATGATTCTTAATCAGTGAATAAGCTTTTACTTTGGTTTGCCTATTTCTTAGTAATTACTACTCCATTTCAAATTCTTTTCTGTATTTGGGTTTATTCATTCCTTTTTAATTCTGAATATAGTTTATTAACATTTAGTACCTCGAACTTTATGGATCAGACGATTTTGGTGCATGTAAAACTTTGGATGTATTCCTGGTTTTGGAATAATCTTTTAGATTTTTTATGGTCTCTTCCAGCGGCGATTATGGTAACTCTCAAACTTATAATAAATTCTTGGTTAGGGCTATGGCTCTTACCTAAAGCAAGAATGTTAAACAAACACAACTAAACCATGAAAAAATTATTTTTAATAATGACATTATGTTTCTCCCTAGAATCTTGGAGTGAACAAAACAATAAATTGGCAATTGAAAATGCGATGCAAGTACTTGATTCTTTTATGACTTCTTTCAATGCAAGAAATATGGAGGAATGGTCGGAGACTCTTAACTATCCTCACGTACGTTTTGCTGGTAGTAAAGTTACTGTGTGGGACACTAAAGAGGAATACTCTGCTATTGATATTTTTGAGAGGCTTGCATCAACCGGTTGGCATCATTCAGCTTGGCTGTCGAGGAAAGTCATTTTAGTATCAGAAAATAAAGTTCATATCTCAACTATTTTCCAGAGGTATGATGAAAATAATAACCCTCTGAAGCAATACCAATCTTTATATATCGTTACAAACAAAGATGGACATTGGGGAGTGCAAGCAAGATCAAGCCTGGCTCCATAGTAAATATTAGTAACTTTATCTATGTATAAATTAAAATAAGAAAAACATGATAAAACAAGCCATCAGAGACTTCATAGTCAAACGTACTTTTGCTGCCAAATTAAGAAATAAAGGTATGAATACCTTTTCAAACTTTGAAATTCTTAAAAGTATTCGCTCCTCTGCAGAATTAAAAAGGACGGAAGAAAAAAGACCTCATGAAGTAATGTATTTTCATAAAGTAGATGATCCTTATTCACATCTTGCAATTCAATATATCGATAAGCTTCAAGAATCATTTGATATTTCTTTTCAAGCTATTTTGGTCGGGGAAGAAAATGCCGATGCAGTTCATGAACCTTCTTTATATAGCACTTACTGTTTAGATGATGCTAGACGGATTGCTCCATTTTTTGGAGTTGAATTTTCAGCAGAATCATACCCCTCAGGAGAGTTGGTGATTAAATCTAACAAAATATTAACTGCTGTAGATGCTTTAAATTTTGCTGAAGTTGCAAAAAAAGTAAGTTCAGCCCTATGGTCTGGTAAAGAATCAATACTTGATGATTTATCTAGAGAATACAGTTCTACAGACGAAGAAGTCTCGAATAAATTAGAATCAGGTAACCTCATTAGAAATGAAAAGGATTATTATTTTGGCTCAGCATTTTATTACGAGAAAGAATTATATTGGGGGGTCGATCGCCTTCATCATTTAGAGGATCGACTTATTGAGCTTGGTTTAAAAAAAGATTCAATTAACGAACCAATTTGCACACCTACTCTTAGTGCTCCCTCCAAGATTGAGTCTGAAAACACTGTTAACCTTCATTATTACCCCTCTCTTAACAGCCCCTATACTTATGTAAGCGCAAAAAGAGTAAGAGAAATGAAGAATGATTACCCTGTCAATCTAATAACGAACCCTGTTTTACCTATGTTGATGAGAAATATGAAAATTCCAGCAATTAAAGGAAAGTATATTATTTCGGATGCAGCACGCGAAGGAAGGAAAAATAATTATCCAATGGGATCAATATATTCTCCAATAGGAAAACCTGCTAGAAAGGCTTATTCATTATTTCCAGTTGTTGATGAAGCAGGAAAAGGCTTTGAGTACATAGACGAATTATTGAGAGCATCTTTTTATGACGGTATTAATATTGGAGATGATGAATATCTTGAATCTCTTGTCACTAAGCTTGATTTAGACTGGTTAGTTATAAAAAAAGAATTGAATACGAAAGCCTGGAAAAAGGTCTTAGACGATAATTTAAAAGACATGTACGAAGGGAATTGTTGGGGTGTGCCAAGCTTCAAGATTACAGATTCAGATGGCAGTAATCCTTTTTACGTTTGGGGACAAGATAGAATGTGGTTATTGAAAGAAGAAATTAATAGACGATTGGGATAGTTGTATGACTAAATTAAATCATCCATGGTTTGAGCAATGGCCTGAATCCGATAGCTATAGAGCATCTGATGGTACTGTTAATCGTATCCCCTTAAGGTTGACCAGCAGTAACTTAATTATTTATGGGAGTGCAAATTTAAAGGAAGTTTTAAAGGAGTTTGAGCACGAAGATCATATACCCGTAACGGTATCTGGAGAAGTACCCGTCCAGATATGGTGTAATAACTTTATTGATACCGACTGTGGTCCAAACGAAGTTACTAATCCCTATACTGAAACATGGTATTCATTTCCAGTTACCCCTAAAGGAACTACCTTAGATCTGCCTTATGAAGATTCCTTTTCCTATAATGTGAATGCACCTGATACTCTAACTTGGTGTCATAGAGTTCTTTGCGGTCCTGCTAAGGACGGGCATGGTTTAGCCGCTAAAGCTGCCATCGCAGGGGGAAGAGAAATATGGGGATTTCCAAAACATCCTGATATGGCTGATTTAGATTTTGATTATTCAGATGAAAAAGAAGTTTCTTTTACAGCCCGACATCAAGGTAATGAAGTCATGACTGTCAAAGTAAAGAGACCAGAAAGCACAGAAGGATATTTAACTGTAGATGCAGATGCTATTACTGAGACAGGAGCCTGCATTACACCTAAACAAAATTTTATGAAGCCTAGTTTTGTTGCCAAACAAACTCGCTATACCCAGGCATTTGCCGCAACAATGTATTTTTCACCATGGGACAATACAACTGATTCATTAAATATTTATAATGATGAGGATTTTTTTGGTGGCTTACTTCATAGTTGGATGTTTAAACCGCATTTAAAGATGCATTGCTCCGACTTAAAAATTGTTGCTTTCAAACCTGAAGGATGGAACGCAAACTTTAAAGGATAAATTTACAATGAAAAAATTCTGGATCTTAATTATGACTTTTATTTTAACCACTTGTGGCCAGGATAATGATGCCCAAAATAATTTGATGGAGAGTGAAGAGTATTTAAAAAATAACTTATCGAACGATGGTGTAATAGCAATTAAACCAGGTCTTCAATATCTAGTTATGAAGTCTGGTACAGGAAAGACACCAACCTTAAGTGACACGATAACCGCAGATTTTCATGGAACATTGAAAGATGGATCTGTATTTTGGAGCTCTATTGATAATGGAGAGCCTTTAACAACCAAGCTTTCCCAATTAATACCAGGTTGCCAAGAAACAATTTCATTAATGAGTGAAGGCGATTCATGGCGTATCTTCATTCATCCTGACTTAGCTTACGGAGAGGCAGGTAGGCCAGGTATTCCCGCTAATTCAGCATTAATATTTGATATAAACTTACTTGCCGTAAACTAGGAAACCTAAAAAAAGGAAGATTAATATGCAATACGAAGAAGTTATAAAGGATAGAAGAAGTGCTAGAGGTTATCTAGACAAACCAGTTCCAAAAGCAGTCCTTGAAGAGGTGATTGAGCTGGCAACCAGAGCTCCTTCTTCTATGAATACACAGCCGTGGCACTTTCATATTGTGACAGGTGCTGCACTAGACAATATTAGAAAAGAAAATACCAAAAGGAATATCGAAGGAGTTCCACCTTCTAGAGAAATTAGACCGCCTCTTGGATATGAAGGAGTTCACAGGGAGAGACAGATTGAAATCGCTATTCAACTTTTTAAGGAAATGGGAATTGAAAGAGATGATAAAGAAGCTAGAACTGATTGGGTCCTTAGAGGCTTTAGACAGTTTGATGCACCAGTTGCCGTAATTGTCACTTTCGATAAAACGCTACAAGATGAAGATATTTCCAAATTTGACTGTGGAGCAGTAGTGAATGGATTAGTTAATGCAGGATGGTCAAAAGGACTCGGTTCAGTGATTAATAGCCAAGGAATTATGCAATCTCCTGTAGTAAGAGAATATGCAAAGATACCCGATGATGAAGTAATCATGATATGCGTGGCGATGGGTTATCCTGATAGTAGTTTTCCTGCTAATAAAGTTGTTTCAAAGAGAAGGCCAGTTTCTGAAGTGGCAACATTCATCGGTTTTGATGGTTAGATTTTGAAAAAGATCTTATTCTTTTTACTTTTATGGTCTGAAATTATGCTTACCGAGATTTTTATTGATGTCAGAACACCTGAAGAAATAGAAATAGCATCTATAGATTCTACATATCATATTGAATGGCAAGATATCCTAAATGTTAAGGAGATAGCTTCTTTCGAAGATAAGATTTATTTATTTTGCAGAAGTGGAGTAAGGTCTGAGAATGCAAAAAATATTTTATTAAATGCAGGCTATACGAGGGTTCTTAATATTGGAGGATTTGAAGAAGCCTCTGAATACATTAAGAAAAAAAGAAAAAATCCTTAAAATTGATGCTACTTAATTAAAAGGATAGAATATTTCTATGGAGTGGTTAAGTCAGCATCTAGAACAATGGGGTTTGGTTTGGTTTGGTTTGTTGTTTTGGGGAAGTATTTTTGGGGCGGTACTCATGTATGTATTTGATTCTAATTTTTTAATGTCTTTAGTGGGTTACTTGCTCGGATTAGCTTTTGGTATAACAGCAAAAAATAAAGGTTGGTCATGGATCAGTTAACACAAAACTCACCCGATTTATCAATTGATGCAGAAAGAAAGATTGCTAAATCTTTCATGGGCAGAGTTGAATGGGAGATGATTGCCATTGGGCTTGGCCAATTTTCTTTATGGATTGCCACTTGGGCACTAGTAATCATTGGTACTATTCCATTATATGCAGGCTTCCTGATTGCTTTATTTACCGCATGTAATGCTTATTTACCATCACACGCCGGTCAGCATGGTCATTTGTCTGGAGGTAAAAAGAATCTTCAGTGGTTAGATTATTGGGTTGGTCAGATCAGTGTAATTCCTCTTGCTCAGTCACATGACATTTTGAAGGCTACTCATTTGAAACATCATGCCTATACCAATGATTCAGACCTTGATCCTGATTTTTTTCATGGTCATGCAAAAAATTGGTGGGATGCAGCAGTCAATGTAAACGTAGGTTATAACGATGATGGCCCAGCTATGAAAGCTATAGAAAAACATCAAGAAAATGACCCAAAGTTTGAAGCTGCTCTAGAAAAAGGAGGTTCGTGGGTTTTTCTTTTTTACTTTGCGCAGATAATCCTTGCAGTCCTTTATCCAATTGAAACTCTTCTACTTTGGTGGATACCTAAGCGTGTTGCAACATCTTACCTAGGAATTGTCTTTTCTTATTTTCCTCATTCCGGCCTTGATAAAGGACGTTATAAAGATACTAGGTTTTGGACAAATAGGATGCCAAGATTTATGAATCACTCTATGCAAATTCACACCATGCATCATATGTATCCAAAAATTTGTCACTATGATGAAGCTAAAGCAATAGAGGCATTAAAACCTTTCATGATAGAGCGAGGAATGCCAGGGGCAGAATATATTCCTGAGAAATTAAGATGGAATCCAGTAACCTATATCAAGGAGGCTTACTTTGGCGGACGATAAACAAAAGATAGAACAGGGTGTTCAGCTATATTTCGATAGCATGTATGAATCAGACCCAGCAAAGGTTAGAGAGGCTTTTTATCCTAATGCAATGATTACAGGATACATTGGGTCAGGATTGGCCGAAATGAGTGTGGATGATTTCGCGAGTTTCGTTGAATCTCAACAACCTTCGCCTAAAGATAAGGGAGAGGAAGTATTGTTGGAGATATTATCCTGTGAATTAGCAGGCTCTACAGCATGCGTGAGAGTCAGGGATGGATATATAGGTAATGTTTACTTAGATACACTTTCATTCTTAAAGAAAGATGGTGAATGGAAAATCTACAATAAACTATTTCACATTGAGTCCTAATTCATGAATATGAAAGTAAAGCAGATTTCTACAGCATTAGGTGCTGAGATTACAAATGTCGATCTTGCAAAAGTATCTGATGTTCAGGTAGAAGAAATTAAATCTCTCTTAACTGAACACAAGGTAATATTTTTTCCAGGTCAAAATATAAGTCAGGATGAGCATGTAGATTACGGAGCCAAATTTGGTGAATTAGAAGGGCATCCTAATCTAAAGAATAAGACAGTAACCCATCCAAAAATTTTTGAACTCGCTGCTAGTTCTGGTGGAATAGCTGATGAATGGCATACTGATATAACCTTTCAAGATTCCCCTGCAATTATGTCTGTGCTTCATATGGTGAAGTGTCCAGAATTGGGTGGCGATACTATGTGGAGTAATTTAAATGCTGCTTATGAAGCCTTATCTGATCCAATAAAAGATTTATGTGAGGGGATAACGGCATTGCATGACGCGAGACCTCATGGAAAACCTGAAAAAACAGCAATTCATCCTGTAGTGAGATTGCATCCTATTTCAGGTAAGAAAGTTTTATACGTAAATGAGCATTTCACTAGAAGAATAGTAGAAATGAATGTTGAAGAGAGTGATATGTTGCTCTCTTACTTAACTAAATGGGTTACTAAGCCACAGTTTACTGTTAGATATCATTGGACAGAAGGGACCATTGCTATGTGGGATAACAGAAGCACTCAACATTATGTGGTTAATGATTTTGTAGGTGAAAGAATTATTCAAAGAGTCACTATAATGGGTGACGAGGTCTTAGGATCGTCTAATCCAAGGTGGAAACCAGCCTTGAGAGAAGGGTTTTCAGCCGTTACAACCCATGATAAGCAATTGATTACTCACCTAAAAGAAAAAGGTTCTCTCTAGTTTTTTAAAAAAGTTAAGTTTGATCTCTATATAAGTCGCATTAAATTAATTTTTATTATGGAAAGTACAAACAATAAATTTAGAGCTCTATTTGAGAAATGTATTGGTACTCTAATATTTCTTAATATCCTTCATCAAATAATCTCATCTATGGATTTGAGTGAGTATCAGAATCTTTTGTCCTATGGAGATATCTTTTTTCAAATTTCAATGCTTCTCTTCTTAGGTGAACTCATTTATAGATTCTCAACTGAAAGGCAATTGGGATTTCTCAATGCCATGGATAGTTTGGTTTTAATAAATTACTTTTTTATCGGGATATTGGATCTAAGGATCTTTAGATTATTTCGATTCTTCGATATATTCAGCAGAACGAGAATATTGCTTCCCAGTAATACGCTTTTCAAAACTATTCACGTTCAAAGACACAGTTTAATGGGCTCGCTGTTCCTAGTTTTGTCAGTGCTTTTACTATTTTCTACCCTCATGTACTTCGTAGAGAGGGAGGCGCAGCCAGATAAATTTGGAAATATACCTTTAGCTATCTGGTGGGGTATGGAGACCTTAACTACTGTTGGTTACGGAGACGTTCATCCCATTACCCCACTTGGTAAGGTATTGGGAACTTTAACCATGTTGCTAGGAATTGGTATGTTCGCCTTACCTGCAGCAATCCTTGGTTCTGCTTATTACGAGGAAATGCAAAAAAGAAATTTCCTGGTTACTTTTGAGGCCATCTTAGAAGTGCCTTTATTCGAAGAGCTCCCCATCAAGGCTTTGAGTAAAATTAACGAAAAGTTAGATGCAGTTTTACTGCCTCCAAACGAGGCTGTTTTTGAAAAAGGTGAAGAAGCTGATTCTATGTATATTATTGAATCAGGAAGAGCACAGGTTGAACTTGAAAATCCTATCGTTCTAGAGCAGGGAGATTATTTTGGAGAAATGGGTCTAATAAATAACAACCCTAGAAACGCGACCATAACCACACTTGAAGAGGTTAAGCTTTTACAACTTAAGAAAGAGGATCTAGAAGAGTTATTTGACGAACACCCAGTCTTATTCCAAGCCATTGAGGCTAAGTTAGAAGCTATAAATAACTAGAAAGAATAGGAAAATTCTGTAGATATTTGTTCGTCTTGTTTATCAGCAAACTCTGGCGGTCTGGAGTCATAGAAACTACTTATTTGCAGAGAGATGTCGACATTCTTATTAACTGAGAAATTTAAGCCTGCAAGAATACTTGCTTTATAGTCTTTAGATTCGTCCACTGAAGGTTGGTAGTAGGTTGTGACTGACAAATCAATGTTCTCAGCAAGCGTGTACTTATCTGTAAAATAAATAGATAGCCTCTCAGTATCAGATTCATTGCCTTGCAAATCTTCCTCGTCTTCAGTCAGAAGACCGAAGCCTATCTTTGTAGAATCATCGATATTAATTCTAGTGCCAAATCCTAGAACATCTCTAGTTAAGAAGCTTCTGAAGGGATTCTTACTATGCTGCACAAAGAATTCAGTACTGAATCGAGTTTCATTTAGAAAAATTAATCTACCATGCACAAATGTTGAATCTGATGTCTTGATTTCATTTTTTTTACGCTCGGAGGTTTGAGCAATTAAAAAAGATTCTATATTTTCAGTATTATTATCGAGTCTTAAATTCAGTGAGTAGAAATCTCTATCCTCATTTCCTCGAGAGCCACTTAATTGAAAGCCTATCTTTGAAAAGAAACCAATTTGACCTTCATTTCTTTGATCTTCAATATTCACAATAGCCTCTCCATAGATAGAGTAAGCATTAATTAATAAAACGATTAATAAAATTTTCTTCATACTATTTTGTTTTAGCAACAAACACGCCTTCCCAGTCACTTGGTGGCGGATTTTCAATATATTCTTCAATCCTATTAGAAATAAGTTCGTAGTATAGGTCAAAGGAGGGCATAATTTTTACGTATTTTTTTATGTGTTCTCTAGCTGACACCCAATCTTGTTTTCTATACATTTCTACAAATTTAGTATGCTCATCAAAAAATACTTCTTCATCTTCTATCTCTATATCTTCTCCTAGAACGGTATAAATTCTCTCTGGTTCTTTTTTACCTTTGACCGAAATCAAATCGAGTTCAATCACTCTATTAGAGCTTATTCCTTCAACAGATGATTGACCCAGTATCATAGGAAATCCGTAGTTATTTGATTGACCTTCTAGTCTTGATGCTAAATTGACCGAATCTCCCAATACCGTGTAATCAAATCTTTGTTCGGACCCCATATTACCGACGATGCATTCTCCTGTATTGATTCCAATTCCAATGGCCATCTCATCTTGATCAAATTTCCCCAACTCCTCATTTAATTCTCTTAATGCAGTTTGCATATTAAATGCCGCCTCTATGGCTCTTTCTCTGTGATTCTCTTGATCAATGGGTGCATTCCAAAAAGCCATAATACAATCTCCCATATACTTATCGATGGTACCTTCTGTTTTGAGTATCTCATTACTCAGAGTGGATAATAATTGATTAATTAAATCAGTTAGACCCTCAGGGTTGTCTTTATATTTTTCAGAAATAGCTGTAAATCCTCTGATATCAGAGAATAAAACAGTCATTTCTTTTCTCTCTCCACCTAAGACCAGAGATTCACTGGATTGAGCTAATTTTTCTACCATGACGGGACTCAAGTATTGTGAAAAAGCATTTCTAACTTTGCTTCTTTCTATTTCAGTAAATAGGAAGTTGAAGAATGTAATGATTAGATAGGCCAACAAACAAATTAACATCGGAGAAATTGGATCAACCAGATATTGATAATTAATGAAAAAGTAATAACTACCATAAACGATCGATCCATTACCCAAACCGAAAGCTACTAGCCCTCCAATTGGACCTTGTCTTTGAATAGTAAGGGAAATGACTACTGAAAAAATAAGGCCAGCAAGAAACTCAAGGCCTAAAAGCCAATCAGGTCTTTTCAAGAACGTATTAGAAAAAATCTGCTGTACGAACTGAGCAATAATAGAAACTCCAGGAATATTCTTTTCAAGAGCATTGGATCTCAAATCAAATAAACCAGATGCACTAGTGCCTACGATAGCTACCTTACCTTCAAAGAAATAAGGGTCTATCGATCCATCCAAGACTTGCCATGCAGGAATGACAGTTAGATTTTTACTCTCTGTTGGATAAATCCAAAAACTCCCATCGGGATTAGTTGGCATAACCAGGGAACCTAACTTGATGTTATTGATGCCGGTATTTTCTCCAAATGCCTCTTCGCTTGAAGCATTAGAGGATTTAATTTGGTAAGTTGAAGCTCCAATCGCAACTCTCACTAGCTCTAACGGTAGTGAAGCGATGAGAGTACCATCTATATTCTCAAAACTGGGAAGTGATCTTACTATTGAGTCATCATTGCCTATGCTCATGCTTCCTAATCCAGAACTCGCAGACTCTAATAAAGGTAAATTTCTTTGAAGACCGTTATAGGGTTGTACAAAAAGCTTTGGATCATCCCCTTGAGTCACAAGACCAAACTTATTTTTAGAAGGTTGGGTACTTTTTTTATTATTTGGAGCTAGACCTAAGACTACGGTTCCGTGATTATTGATAGCTTCAGCAAATAATTCATCATGGTCCACGATGCTCTCAAGTTTTTTCACTAAGTCATTGTCTTCAGCATATATCTCTTGAAGCTGTTTTGAACCAGTTCTATCAGGTTCTGCAAAAACAATATCGAAACCAGTGACAGCCGCTAGTTGTGTTTGATCCGTGAGAGATGCCAGGGTATCTCTAGGCCAAGGCCATTGGCCTATCCTATTTAGGGACTCATCGTCTATATCGATAATAACTACTGGGTCATCTTCAAGTGCAGGTCTTGGAAATAGAGTTTGAAAAGTATCAAAGGAGGTTGTTCTTAAATCAGTGAAAATGCCCAAGGGATTCAATAAAGGAAAAAAAGCCAAAAGAACTGCAAAAGGGAGCAGGCTCTTTTTGCCTAATGCTGTTAGATTCATACGGTTTCCTTACAAGACTCTTTAAAGCCAATTTTTGAGACTTTAGACATGCTTCTCAGCAAAGTTAATAACTTCTTGAACATATTTCTTATGAATTTCTGAGGGCAAATCTAGAACGTTTATTACTTTCATCACTTCTTTGTATACCTCATCACGACTCCTACCTTTCTGAAGTTCACTTAGAGCATTTTGGATTGTCCATGAGAAATAAGGCCTAGCCGTTTCAAAGTGCTTTAAATTTTTATTTGTAAACATCGGTTCTTCTTTTATTTTGACGGCCTTTTCAGCCCATACTTTAGTTACTGGTTGGCCCAAAGTAAGCAGGTTATTAATTTTTGTCGGATGATCTCTCAGCCAAATAGCTATGTGATAGTTTTTAAATGCATTGATAACTAGTAACCACGCAAGGTAAATTCTAAATATATTTGATTTGCCTGCTAATTCCTCTGATTGATCTTCAATCCAAGCTATTCCACCTGCTATTATTTTTGCAATTGCTTCTGAATGAACATCATCAAGGTTGCGAAAGTGTTCATAAAAAGTGCCATAACCAGTCTTGGACTCTCTAGCAATATTATGAACTGATACCTTTTTATCTTGATCGATAAGGCTAATAACTGCATCAATAATCCTTTTTTTTGTTCGATCAGATTTTTTCATCGAACACATTATATAACCTCAGACTCCTTATTATCTAAGACTTAAAATTAATTTACCGACAAATTGTCAATTTTTTATAAAATCCGATAAAATGTCGGTTTTATTAAATACATGCATATGCAAGCAATGCGCCTCATACACAGCTGCAAAAAAAACATGTTGAAACTAAAAGTATTTATGGTTACTGCTTGCACTTTTGTGTGTCTGTATTCTTCTGCGCAAAATGTAACTCCTTCTATCTCTGATCCTAAATTAATAGAACAAACAGACCTTGAAAGAGAAAAGATCTTTGCATCTTTAATTGATAACCCTACCAACCTAGATTTACTTTTCAAATACGCCAATTTATCAATCCTCTTAGGTGATCTGGAAGCTGCTATAAGTGTTTTTGAGCAAATGCTCATATATGAACCAGATCTACCAAGGATACGTCTAGAGCTGGGGGTTTTATACTTTCGCCTGAATGCTTATCCTTCAGCTAAGCTTTATCTCAATAGCATCAAAAAATATGACGCTCCTGAAGAAGTACTCAAAAAAGTAGATGCATTTTTAGGTTCTATTGCAGAAGCAGAGGAGGACTACTTTCACCGGCATATATTTAGTATGGGACTCACACGATCCAGCAATGCTAATTCTGGAATTGATGACGATATTATTGAAATAGCAGGACTCCCATTGATTGTAGCGGATAGTTCTAAACCTCAAGGAGATATCACTAAAAATTTCCGCTACACCTATACACTTAAACAGGACCTCAATCATCCAAGGGAAGATAACGTAAATTATGTAGTCGCATTAACAGATCAAAGATTGGATACCTATAGTCAATTTGATACTTCTTCAATCGTAACTTCAGCCACACGAACATTTAATTTAGAAGGCAACCCCACATCCATTTTTAGTCGACCATCTCTGGATGCATCAATTACCGGATTCATGGTTTTGCTCGCAGATAGAAGCTTTTTAAGCTCTCAAAAATATGACCTTACATTTACAGGTGCGCTTACCGATAGCTTAATTTTCTCAATTGGAGGTTTCCATGATCAAAGAAAGTTCTTAATCAATGATCTTAAAAGCGGATATATCAATGGTCTGGCACTTTCCAACTCGTATATGTCAGATTCAAATGTTCTGACAGAGTTCGAGTATGAATATTCAAAATACAACGCCAAAGCTTCCTATGAAACTTATCAATCAAATTCTTTTGGTTTAAATATTACATCAGCTTTGGGGAGGGGATGGAGCTTCAAAGCATCATTGTCGCATGCACAGAAGTCCCACTTCGCTG
Source organism: uncultured Gammaproteobacteria bacterium (assembly GCA_913031395.1). GTDB lineage: Bacteria > Pseudomonadota > Gammaproteobacteria > Magnimaribacterales > Magnimaribacteraceae > Magnimaribacter. The sequence goes on along the minus strand of CAJWDT010000006.1, from coordinate 71 downwards.
ATTTTCCAATTTTTGGCAAAAAAAAAGAGGACATCAATTCAGCAAATATTGAATTTTCAAAAGCCTCTTCT
>CAJWDT010000005.1 GCA_913031395.1 uncultured Gammaproteobacteria bacterium | reverse complement strand
TCGGCCGGGCCTGGAGCAACTACGACACAAGTAAGGCTCGACTACAAAATTCTCTATAGCTTGAAGATAAATGGAGCAAGAGAAACACAGCACACGTTCGAAGATATAAGCTATATAGATTTTAATCAATCTGATTTACTAGCTTTTGAAAGAGAAGAAGAAATCACCAAAGAAGATTTTATTCGAAAGGCCATCAGAAATATGGAGTTTGTTATATCTGCTAATTTAAATGAAATTAAGTAAGGCCAACTTCCTAAAAAATATAGAGAATGAACTTCTAGGAATTTATTCTTTCTTTGGAGAAGAATCTATTCAAATAGCTGATTTTACCGATCGGGTCATTAAGCTCGGTAAAACTAAAGGATTTGAAGACAAACAGACTCATATAATTACAAAAGATTCTGATTGGTCTTTCTTGAGCTCCGAAAATGAAAATTTTGATCTCTTTGGTTCTAAAAAAATTATTGAAATAAAACTTTTAGCTATTGGTCCTGGTAATAAAGGTTCTAAGGCAATTAAAGATTACTGTTTATCACCTGACCAAAATAAACTTGTTATCATTCATGCTGAGCGACTGGATAAGAAACAACAAACTAGTGCGTGGGCAAAAGCTTTAGAGTCCAACGGGACTCTAGTAGTTGAACCTCCGGTGAATAAAAATTCTATGCCGGGCTGGATAAAAGAAAAATCTATAAACCTCAATATAGATTTATCGAAAGAGGCAATATTTCTTTTAGCAGAGAAAACGGAGGGAAATTTATTAGCTGCCACACAAGAGTTAATGAAATTAACACTACTCTTTCCTGATCAAAATGTGTCGATGGAGAATATGAAAAAATCAATTTCTAACTCTGCTAAATATAGTATTTTTGATCTTTCAAATTCTTTCTTATTGGGAGAGAAAAAAAGAACTGTGCGAATAATTGAAACTCTCAAGGCTGAAGGTACACAACCACCTCTAATTTTATGGGCCCTATCAAAAGAAATCATTAACCTCTATAAAGTTATAGAGGAGGGATCTACTAGAAATATATGGGGGCCAAGATTTTATTTAGATTCACTCAATGAAAAGGCAAAAAGGTTATCTAGATCTAAAATTAAGAAATCACTTCAGGATGTGGCTGAGATTGATGCAGCCATCAAAGGTTTATCTGATAAAAGCCCCTGGCAATCCATAAGAGAATTAGCTTTAGATTTTTAGTTTTAAAAAAACTCCAAAACCTTATACCACATTGAATCTTTAGGCTCTTTAATTGGCAGGATATATTCATTTATTTTTGAAACAGGCTGAACTTGTTTATTAGAACTTGATACCCAGACTTCTTCTGAAGCCAACAATTTTTCAAGATTTATTTCAGACTCAATTACTTCAATATTATTTTTCTGCATTTCTTTAATAATATAGCTACGAGTAATCCCAGGAAGGATATTCTGACGAAGTGAAGGCGTAAACACCTGTCCTTTATAAAAAACAAAAATATTTGATTTTGATCCTTCACTAATCATCCCATCTTTATGAAAAAAAATCTCATCAACACTGGGCTTAGATGGGTCATGGAGAGTCATCGTGTTTCCCATAAGTGCTATAGTCTTTATGTCACACCTATGCCACCTTATATCTTCCTCTAATCTGACTTTTATCCCTTTTTTATTAGGATTTATCCTAAATGGATTTTCTTGAAGTTCTTGAGAAGTAATAAAAACTGTTGGCTTCAAATTCTTTTCTGCTTGATGAGATCGGACAACGTCGGTACCCCTGGTTACCTGGATATAGAAAGATTGATTTAAAAATTTATTTCTTTTTTGAAGTTCAAGTAAGATCTTATCTAGATTTTGAATGTCATCTGTAAAAGGTATAAAAGTTTTTTCTAGCGAGGTTTGTAACCTTTTCAAATGATCCTCAAAGAGGAATAGCTTGCCAGCATAACAAGGGATGACCTCATACACACCATCTCCAAAAGTGAAGCCTCTATCTAGTGGAGAGATAAATGCTTGGTCTTCTTTTAGAATTTGACCATTGAGATAAGCCCACATCTAGTAAATTTACTCTTCCATCAAGAACTGATAAGTCAATAATTTAATATTCGACCAAGCCCTTCCAAAAAAACCTAAAGGCGTAACTCCTTCCATGGCAATAAGGTCTATAGATGCTAGAGAGTCTCCGTCAAGAATAAGATCTACTTTGCCTACCACTTGCCCCTTATTTAATGGAGCTTGGAGGTAATCATTGAGTTCAATCCTTGGTTCAACTCTAGGGAAGTCTCTTGGTGAAAGAGTAAGATATAAATCTTCTGAAGAAGATAATTTAACTGTTTCGACCTCACCACCCCACACCTGTTCACTAATGAGAACAGATTCTGCTTCAAGCACTCTTTTAGTTCTGAAATATCTAAAACCATAATCGAGGAGTCTTCTATTATCAGTCAGTCTTGCCTTTTCAGTTGAGCTTCTTAAAGTTACTGCTATTAATCTCGTATCATTTCTTACTCCTGAAGAGACTAAACAATATCCAGCACTTTCTGTGTGTCCAGTTTTTACCCCATCAACAGACTCGTCTTGCCAAAGAAGGCTGTTTCTATTGCGTTGCTTAATTTCGTTATAAGTAAAATACTTTTCTTTATAAAGATTGTAATGATCAGGGTATCTATCAATTAAATTTTTAGTAAGTAAGGCTAAATCTCTTGCCGATGAATAATGCTCAGGATCAGGCCAACCACTTACATTTTTAAACTGAGTGTTCTCCATTCCTAATTCTTTTACATACAGCTGCATAAGTTCTACAAAACCTTCTTCAGAAATTGCTACGTGTTCTGCTATAGCACAACTAGCATCATTTCCAGACTGTATAACCATACCCTTCATTAAATCCGAAAAAAGCACTCGAGTACCTTCTCTGATAAACATTTTTGAACCACCCTTCCTCCAACAGTTTTCACTTATCAATACTTCATCTTCAAGACTAACGAAACCTTTAGCTATTTGATCGGCGGCTACAAAACCGGTCATGACCTTAGTGATACTTGCTGGTTCAATCCTTTCATCTGAACCATTTTCAGCTAATACTCTGCCCGAAACTGAATCAATGAGAATATAGTTTGTAGCATTTAGTGAGGGAGGTTTAGGAATAAAGCTTTCTTCTCCAGAAAGAAGACTAGCGAAGATTGAGTTAAATAGAATGAATATCGATATAAATTTTAAAAGGTTTTTCATTTTATAAGTATTGAGATAGTTTGTTACTGAATACAAACACAGCCATAACATATAGCTTACTGCGATTGTACCTTGATATAGAGTTGTAATTATCAAAACCAAGCCAATATTCGTGACCTTCCTCTAAATCAAGGGATATAGGAACAAATTTTAAATTTCCTGGAATCTTCTCTGAAATTTCTAAACCCATGTCTTTTAACTCCATACTAGTCATATAAGGCTTGAAGGATGATTTTATTGGCCCACTGATAGTTAAGGCTTCAGCTTTAATTGCTATTGGGGTATTGGGTTTCCATTTCCCCTTTTTACTCAAGAAATTGGCTACGCTTCCTATTGCATCAATAGGATTATTTAATATGTCTCTTATACCGTCTTGATCAAAATCAACTGCATATTTTCTATAGCTATCAGGCATGAATTGTCCATAGCCCATCGCACCAGCTATAGATCCTTTTATCTCTTCAGGGTTAAAATTCTCTTCCTTGCTGAGTAATAAAAATTCTTCTAGCTGAATCTTAAAAAATTTTGATCTTCTCGGATAATCGAAAGCTAAAGTAGATAAAGAATCTATGACTCTTATATTCCCTTTTATCCTACCGTATCTTGTTTCTATTCCTATGATCGAAGCAATAATTTCTGCTGGAACGCCATAAACTCTTTCAGCTTTTTTTAAGTCACTTTTATGTGAAGCTATAAACTCTTTACCTGCAGAAATTCTGGATTCAGTTACCATAATTTCTTTATATCGAGCCCATGTCATTGTACCTTCGGGCTGTCTATCCATTATTCTTATAACCCTTTCTTGAGGAAGGGCTTTAAAGAGGATGGATTCAAGATAAGATTCATCGAAGCCATGCTTCTTGGACATATAATTAATGAAGTCAATTACTTCTTCACGTGAAGAATAATCTGCATAAATGGTCTGACAAGATGTGCACACCAAAGAAAAGATCAAAAATAACTTTTTTAAATTCATAAACGAGATTTCTTAGTAGAAAGAATAACTCCAAATGCCATTAAATGTACAACTATTGAAGTACCTCCTTGGCTTATTAGGGGTAAAGGGACGCCAACAACCGGGATTATACCTATAACCATTAAAACATTGATTAAAATAAATAAAAGAAAAATGAAACCTAAAGAACAGCACGCAAGCCTTTCGAATGCAGTCTCAGAACTAAAACCAATTTTAAAAATTCTCCAAATCACTATTCCATACACAATAAAAAGAAGTGTTATACCTAGCAATCCAAATTCTTCACCGATAACAGAAAAAATAAAATCTGAATGACTTTCAGGAATGAAATCGAGTTGACTTTGTGTCCCTTCAAGATAACCCTTACCGTATATTCCTCCTGATCCGATCGCAGTCTGAGATTGAGCAATATTCCAGCCTGTACCTAACGGATCAACATCAGGATCAAGAAATGTTAAAACTCTTTGTTTTTGATAATCTCTCAAGCTAGACCAAATGAACGGTGACACTATTGTCGCTAAGCCCAGATAACTCATAATTATTCTAGTTGGAAGTCCGGCTAAATAGATTGGTATCAGGCCAGAAGTTAGTACTATTATTGCCGTGCCTAAGTCTGGTTGTTTATATACCAAATAAGCACAAATGAAAGAAGCTACAGAAGTTTGAAGCCAATCAGATAATTGGGGCTTTTTCTCTGTTCGACATAAGTATGCTACTAAAGATAAAGGTAGGATAAGTCTTATTATCTCCGAAGGCTGAAAAGAAAAGAAACCGAAGTCAATCCATCTACTAGTTTCATAGCCTTTTGCTGGAAAAATAAGCACATAAACCAGAAGTAAAATTCCTAGCCAATAAGAATGCATCAGCAAATTCTTGTAGGAGCTTGGTCTCAGATGGGCTATTACCATCATGAGAATCAAGCCTCCAAATATATAGGTTAATTGCCTAAAGACCATATTCAAAGATTGGCCACTAGCGCTGTAGAGCATGAAAAGGCCAAATGATAAAATTAAAGAAAGAGAAAAGAAGAGAATTGAGTCTTTAACTACGTACAGGAAAGGGTTAAAGCTACCCGTGATGGGTTTATTAATTGTGTAATCTAGAGGGTTTCTATTACTCATTATTATGAATATTTAATTGGTATTCCTCTATAAGCTGCTGTGCAATTGGAGCCGCGACCGCACTTCCTGATTCACCATTTTCTATAATTACAACGACAACTAAATTTGGATTAGGAATAGGTCCATAGCTAGCAAATAAAGCATGATCTCTATTTTTAATATTCTCTCTAACGCCCTCGTATTCTTCTCTTACGGTTAAGTCTTGATCAGTTAAACTCTTAATTTGTGCTGTTCCGGTCTTACCAGCAATCTTAATACCATTAGCTTTGTACAGATTATGAGCAGTTCCATTCCAAGAGCTTATTACTGAGATCATGGCATCTTCAATGACTTGCCAGTACTTATCTTCTGCTATCTGCACTTCCATTAAAACTTCAGGGGTATAAACTCTAGGGCCTGAATTAATCACTAGTTGTGGTTTATAAATTTTTCCTTTGTTTACAATTGCAGATAATGCAACTGCTAGCTGCAAAGGTGTTGAGGTAATGTACCCTTGTCCTATGCCAATATTTACAGTGTCTCCTACAAACCAAGACTCTCCGATATTTCCTAGTTTCCAGTTTCGAGTAGGTAAAATACTTTTAGTTTCGTTAAAAAGATCAATCTTTGTGATACTTCCAAATCCAAATTGAGATAAAAAATTTGAAATTCTATCTATGGTTAATTGGGAAGAAAGTTCGTAAAAGTAAACATCCGAAGATTCTACAATAGCTTTATTTAAGTTAACTTTCCCATGCCCCTCTTCCTTCCACCCTCTATATTTTCTTCCATCTTCTTTAATTTGAAAAAAACCTTTATCTTCAATTATTGTCTTAGGTGTTACAACACCCTCTTCTAATCCAAGTAATCCTATGAAAGGTTTTATAGTTGATGCCGGAGGATAAGCTCCTGAGATGGCCCTATTAAAAAAAGGTGCTTGATTCTCAAAAACATTATCAAATGACTGCCCCTGCTCTGAGCCATTTAAAATATTAGGATTATAATCAGGAGAACTAACAAGAGCTTTTACGTACCCAGTATTTGGATCCAGAGCAATAACAGCACCCCTTCTGTTCGCTAGTTCCTTCCTTGCAAGTGATTGTAATTCAAGGTCTAAAGTTAAAGTAATGTTAAAAGGTCTCATAGGAAGATCACGTTTAAGCTGCCTAATTTTATTGCCAAATACATCTACCTCGACTTGGCTTTTGCCAGGAAGACCGCGCAATGGCTTTTCATAGACTCTTTCGATTCCTACCTTCCCTATTAATGAATCTAAGGGGTACTTTTCAGATGTAAAATAGATTTCATCTTCTCGAGTAATCCTGCCCAGATGCCCGACAACATGAGAGAAAAGATTTTTATGCGGTAGAAATCTTCTTAAGCTTGTCTCAAGCTTTATGTCTGGAAGAGAATTTTTGTAAAGTTCGTATTTAGATAGTTCAATTTCATTTAAATCATTAGCCAGCCAAACCTTTTCAAGGCTAGGATCTAAAGTAGTTAAATTAATCTTAGATCTGTCTGGGAGTATTTTGTTGTATAGGACTTCCAATTGATCATTAGATGCTTCAATAATGTTCCTGCGTATAAAAATGCCTTGATGGACTATATTTTCAGCAACTATCGTGCCATCTTCCAGTTGTATTAATCCTCTAGAAGGAAATAAAGGTAAGTTGATGATTCTATTTTTATCAGATTCTGTAATGTATTCATTTTGATCAAGGACTGTTAATTGGATTATCTTAAAAATTCCAGCTAGGATTAAAAAAATTATAAAAACAAATACTACCTTGGATCTACCCTTAAGAGATTCAATCTCTCTTTCATCTCTTTTTAAATCCTGGACGACCTTCATTAAAACTATTTATGGTAAGGATGGTTTTGAGTCATGGACCAAACTCTATATATTTGCTCAATAACTAGAACAGGAACTACAGAATGAGGAAAAGTTAAATTAGACAAAGCCCAGCAAAAATCGCTTTTATCTATCAAACTCTTACTAATTCCATCTGGGCCTCCAATAATAAAAGAAATATCTCTTGAAGAAGATACCCAGTTATCGAAATTTAATCTTAATTTTTCAGTACTTAGATTAATACCCTCTTTATCCAACGAAATAATCAAGTCTCCTTTTTTAATTTTTGAAACCAGCGAAGCGCTTTCTTTTTCGACAACACTAGAGACATTATAGTTCCTAGATCTTTGGCTTGGCTTGCAACCAATCCATACAACTTCTATGGATTTATTAAATTTTTGCTTATATGAATTAAAAGCTTTTTGGGCCCAATCAGGACGACTAGATTCTATAGAAATAATATTTATTTTCATTAAAGTTCAGGATCCCAGAGACTTTCAAGATCATAGAATTCTCTGGCATCTGAGGACATCAAGTGAACGATTACATCACCCGCATCGACCAGTAACCAATCGCCCCCGCTTTGTCCCTCGATCTTCATGCCGGATACATCTTTCTTTAATCTCTCTATCACCCTTTCACTCATTGCATTTATATGTCTATCGGAAGTTCCAGATGCGATGACCATAAAATCTGTAAGGGAGCTAATTTTTTTTACATTTATAGCTACAGGATTAACTGCTTTTATGTCTTCTAAGGTGGCAATAATTTTATTTTTTAAAGATGTGGTCATTATTTTACTCGTAAAGATTATTTTCTTTGATGAATTGATAAACGTCTTGATTTAGTGATTCTGATACATCGTTCTTGCTGGAAATCATATTTCTTATATCTGTTGAAGTAATTTTTATGGGATCTATGTCAAGAAGAAGGATTTTACAATTCTGATGCTCAAATTCATTCACATTATCAATACTTCTTCTTTCTAACATTTTTCCGGCAAAAGAATCTTTTTCAATAGGACAATCTGGTCTGGTGAGAACAACAAGATTAACTTCTTCTAAGAATTTTTCGTAATTAAACCAAGTATCAATTTTAGAATATGAGTCGGAGCCCATGATCCATAGCAATGTATCATTTGGATTTTCTTCCTGTATTTCTTTAAATGTTAAAAAAGCATAGGACGCTCTTTCTTTTTTTATCTCTCTATCATCAATTTTTACTCTATCTATATGACCCAAAGCGAATCTAGTCATACGGAGCTTATTTTCTTTGCCAATTCTCTTTTCTTTATGCGGCGGATTTCCATTTGGAATAACAATTAACTCATCTAGAGGTATTAACTCTAGAAGATTTTCTATAACAAGTTTATGCCCAATATGAACCGGATCAAATGTTCCACCAAAGATGCCTATTAATTTTTTTTTAATTTTCTTCAAATTCCTCTTAGTTCCGAGTTACCTTTGACAATAAACTTTTGAGAAGTTAATCCTTCAAGTCCCACGGGGCCTCGAGCATGAATTTTATCAGTAGATATTCCAACCTCTGCACCTAGTCCGTACTCGAAACCATCAGCCCAACAAGTGGGGAGATTATGCATAACCGAGCTTGAGTCTACATTCTTAAAGAAATGATTAACATTTTCAGTATCCTCGGCAACGATCGAGTCCGTATGCTGAGAACCATATTTTTCAATATGCTCGATTGCTGTATCTAAACTTTCTACTACCTTTATAGATAAAACAGGACCAAGATATTCAGTTGACCAATCTTCTTCAGATGCTTCAATAACGCTGATGATCTCAAGAGTTTCTTTGCAGCCACGAAGCTCCACTCCCTCTGAAAGAAACTTGGTGTTTAATCTTGGCAATATATCTTTGGCAACCTTTTTATGTAAAAGCAAAGTTTCCATAGCCCCACAAATTCCATACCTGTAGGTTTTTGCATTGAAGGCTATATCAATTGCCTTTTCAAAATCAGCAGTTTCATCAATATATACATGACAAATACCATCTAAATGTTTTATCACTGGAACTCGTGATTCTTCTGTTATCAATTTTACTAACCCCTTTCCACCTCTTGGAATAATGACATCTAAGTAATCATCTAAATGTAATAAATTTTTAACAGCCTCTCTGTCTATTGTTTCAACCAACTGGATACATTCCTTTGGGAGTCCTGACGATTCAAGCCCTTTCTGTAAACAATTCCATATTATTTTATTAGATCTTATAGCTTCAGATCCTCCTCGCAAAATAGATGAATTGCCTGACTTCAGACAAAGCGCTGCCGCATCTGCAGTAACGTTTGGCCTGGACTCATAAATGATTCCTACAACACCTAAAGGAACTCTCATCTTACTAACGCCAATACCTGATGGAGTGGAATCCATAGAAGTTATCTCTCCAACTGGATCGGGCAATTCGGAAACGACTTTTAAGCCTGAAATCATAGAATCTATTCTTGAGTCATTAAGCTCCAGTCTATCTATCAAGGCTGATCCAATATCTTTTTCTTTTGCTGCTTTTAAGTCTTTATCATTTTCTTCTAAAATCTCATTTCTTTTCGCTTCTATTTCTAAAGCAATATTTTTAAGTGCTTCATTTTTCTTACCCTCTGAAGCTTGGGACAATACCTTAGAAGCAACTTTAGCGTCGTGCCCAAGCTGATCCATATATTGATTTATTTCTTTACTCTCTGACATTGTGGAATATTCTACCTAAGTATCTAAGCATTCAAAGACTAAAGATGATCGAATTTAATGAAATAGTTATATGGCTAGAAGAAAATCCTCAATGGATAGCCGTTGGAATAGTAGGAGCTTCTTTTATAGAATCATTTGCCCTAATAGGTATTATTGTTCCTGGAGTTTTACTTCTAGCAATCATTTCTGGTTTAGCGTCTGCAACACTAAGTATTTATGAAGTCGTGTTGATTGCTTATTTTTCAAGTTTAATCTCAGATATCGCTAGCTTTTTCATAGGATTTAGTTTGAGAAAATCTATTCAAAAGATTTGGCCATTTACCAAATATCCTGATCTTTTGAGTAAAGGTAAAAACTTCTTCAAAAAGTATGGAATGTTAGGTTTGTTTGTAGGTAAGTTTATAGGCCCTATAAGACCCATACTTCCAATTACGGCTGGGACTCTGGACATGAGCCTAAGAAAATTCTTTATTATTGAGATATTCTCCTGTCTCATTTGGGCTATGGCTTATACTATTCCAGGATATTATGCTGCGCAGACCATGACTTCAGATCTTAATCCCTTTGAGTCATTATGGTTTTGGATAGGAATCGTAGTATTGTTTATACTTGTAAGATACTTTAATAAAAATATAAAAAATTATGACTGAATTGTACCCTGACCATCCTAATTTAAGAGGCAACTATGCTCCATTAAGAATGGAGTGCGATATTCAAGATTTAATAATCGAAGGAGAAGTACCAAGAGATTTATTGGGCAGCTACTATAGAAATGGTCCTGACCCGCAATTCCCACCAATGGGAGGAGATTATCACTGGTTTGCAGGAGATGGAATGGTTCATGCATTTCACTTTGAAAATGGCAAAATATCTTATTTAAATCGCTGGGCTCAAACTTCAAAATGGAAACAAGAGAGGAAAGCAGGAAGAGCACTAATTAATTCTTTAAATCCAATGGAGCCTGACCCTGAATTTAATTTTGAAGGAGAAGATGGAACTGCCAATACTAATATAGTTTTTCATTCTGGAAAGTTATTAGCCCTTGAAGAAGGCCATAAACCTTTTGAGCTCGATCCGATAACACTGCAATCGAAAGGAGCCTGGGACTATAAAGGCAAGCTAAACTCAGCTATGACAGCTCATCCTAAAATTGATCCAGTTACTGGTGATATGATAAGTTTTAGTTACGGTTTTGGAGTTAATAAAATGAGCTACTTCGTAGTAAATTCTGACGGTATCCTAACTACATATTCCGAATTTGAAACACCTTACTCAAGTATGGTTCATGATTTTATTGTGACGACTAAGCATGTCATTTTCCCTATTTTTCCACTAATTATCGATTTTAAACTCATTGCTGAGGGCAAATCACCTCTAGCCTGGGATGCAAATAGGCCTAGTCAAATCGGCGTCATGCCTAGGGATGGCTCAATTAATGACATTAAGTGGATAGAAAGCGACCCTTGTTATGTTTTTCATCCCATGAATGCTTATGAGGCTGATGGAAAAATAATTGCAGACATGATGCAGTTTGAAGAAGCACCGATGTTTCCTCACCTTGACGGATCTCGTCCTGATTTAAAGAAAGGAGAGGCTAGATTGAATCGATGGGAGATAGATTTTAGTTCAAATTCTGGATCTATTAAAAAGCAATATCTTGATGACAGTATAGGAGAATTTCCAAGACTTGATGAAAGGAAAGCCATGTCTAAATATAAATACGGCTATTACGCATCTAATGATGGTAAATCACCTAAAGGGGTAAGTTTTAATACTGTTACTAGCTATAATTTTGATACAGGTTATAAAGATAGTTTCACCCTGACAGAATTTGATGCTGTTGGTGAACCTATATTTGTTCCCAAGAATAAAAATTCAGATGAAGGACAGGGTTTCTTAATTGCACTAGCTTATCTTGGAAAAGAAAATAGATCTGATCTTATGATATTCGATGCAGAAAATATATCGAGCGGTCCACTTGCCAAGGCCATGTTACCTCATAGAATTCCTTATGGATTTCATGGAAACTGGAGACAGGGCTAACTAACCTCCTAGTTTCTTAATTACATCTTTAAGGTAGTTTAATTTATCTACAGTTTGATCAAGTTCAAGGATAGTTTGCTTTTCTAGAGGAGTTAAAGGAAGAATGCTTGCAAGAATATAGCAAACGCTTTTTGAACTATTCAAATCTAGATCTAGATTAAGTTTCTTAATCTCCGGATGACTAGTCACTTCTTTGACCATATCCCATAGATCTAAGAATCTAGGATCTAAAGATAAATCATCATCCTCTTCTTGAACTTTAGTAATTTTTCCTAAGAGCAACTCATCTGTTTGTTTCCATCTTTCGGATATCTTGATCTTTTCTTTGCCTTGAACTGTTATTCCAAGTAATCCATTTTCTAATTGATTAAAATCAACAATTTCCACATAAGTTGCTATGTCATGATGATTTGGCAGATCTCCGAGCTCTTGATCATCTTCAGGTTTAATCAATACAATACAAAAACCTTCTGAATTGCTTAAACAATTCTTAATCATGTCTATATATCTTGGTTCAAATATTTGTAAAGGAAGGTATGCTCCAGGTAAAACGTTTATTGTTAAAGGGAATAAAGGCGTTGTTGTTAATCTAGTCATTTCTATACTTATCTAAAAGGTCCCTTGACAGTCCATTGAAGTCTCCATTGGACATAATGATCAGAATATCCTTTTTTGAATTCATTGACTCGAAATCATTTATAAAACTTTTATTATTATTGAGTGGCACTGATTTATTAGGTAATGAGTCAACTAACCTCTTAATTTGAAATCTATCTTCGCTTTTCCAATAGACTTTGTCGGCTGAACTTACAGCCTCAGCCAATCTATCGTCATGCAAACCAGATTTCATAGTATTTGAACGTAATTCTATTGCTGCAGTCAGTATATGGTTTGGATAATTTTTTTTAATACCCTCGATAGTAGTTTGTATAGCGGTAGGATGATGTGCAAAATCCTCAATTATGATCAATTCATCTGTATTAAGTAGAACATCCTGACGTTTAGCAACACCTCTAAATTTCTTTAGAGAGCTTATAGAATCTTTTAAAGAAACTCCATACTGATCAGCTGCAAGTACAGCCACCATAGCATTTCTTGCGTTATGCTCTCCAAACATTTGCCAATCTATTGATTCTTCCTGATTCCTAATCCTCAATAAAGGTTTTAATGCATCATCTTGAATGTTTAGAGAATTTTCATGTTTTCCATTAAAGTCATAACTTATCAATTTACTCCAGCAGCCTAAATCTAAGACTTTTGTGATATTCGAATCATCAGATGGGAAAATAATATTTGCTTCTTCTTTTAACGTTCTAATTAGATGATGAAACTCTCTAAAAATATAAGAAATGTCAGGAAAGATATCAGCATGATCATATTCAAGATTATTTATAATTAGAGTATCAGGTTTGTAATGAATGAACTTAGATCTCTTATCAAAGAATGCTGTATCGTATTCATCTGCTTCAATTACAAAAATTTCGCTTGTACCTTTTCTTGCCGACTTAGAAAAATCTTTTGGTTTTCCTGCTATCAAATAACCTGCATCTATTCCTTGATTTTCAAAAATATATGCAAGCATTGCTGTAGTGGTTGTTTTGCCATGAGTACCTGACACTGCAATTACTTTTTTATTTTTCAAAATAGTCTTATAAAGCCATTCAGGTCCAGAAATAAGATTTGCTTTACTGGAAAGAAGATACTCTAAAGCAGGATTTCCTCTTGATATAGAATTTCCAATTACATAAATATCTGCATCAGGTAATTTGTTGGAATCATAGCCTTCAATGATTTCAATGCCCATTTCTCTAAGGTGATCGGACATCGGAGGATAGATATTAGTATCGCAACCACTAATTTCAATTCCTTCTTCCTTGCCTAACAGGGCTAGCCCCCCCATAAATGTACCGCAAATACCAAGTATATGGACTTTATCTTTTGCCATAAATCATTATAACTATCAAGAATGATTACAAGATAGAATTGTTTTCAAGTATTATGCGATCATGAAGGCCAAGAATGCTATATATGCTCAGTCTGGAGGAGTAACCTCTGTCATCAATGCAACTGCTGGAGGTGTGATTGAAGCAGCTAGAAAGTCGAAACGTATCAATAAATTATATGCTGGGAAAAATGGTATTCGAGGGCTTCTTAGAGAAGACATCATAGATACCAGTATCGAAGATATCGTTGAGATTAAAAAGCTTCAGCATACACCAGGAGGAATTTTTGGTTCATGTCGACATAAGCTGAAAGATTCCTCCAGTAACAAGAAGGAATATGAAAGATTGATTGAGGTCTTTAGGGCGCATGATATAGGTTACTTTTTTTATAATGGTGGCGGAGATTCGCAAGATACTACTAATAAAATTTCTCAATTCACTATAGATGCAGGATTCCCAGTTCAGTGTATAGGTATACCAAAAACAGTAGATAATGATTTGCCTTATACAGATAATTGTCCAGGGTTTGGTTCTGTTGCAAAGTATGTTGCCACATCAGTTAGAGAAGCTTCTTTAGATGTTCAGAGTATGTCTGAGAGCTCTACTAAAGTTTTTATCATGGAGGTCATGGGAAGACATGCAGGATGGATAGCCGCATCATCAGGATTAGCTCATGACAAGAATAATTCTGCGCCACATATTATATTGCTTCCAGAAGTACCTTTTTATAAAGCTAAGTTTTTAAAAAGAGTTAAAGAAACTATAAAAAAACATGGTTTTTGCGTAATTGTGGTTTCTGAAGGAGCTCGTTTTAAAAATGGAGAATTTATTGCAGATGCAGGAACTGTAGACTCGTTTGGTCACAAACAACTTGGTGGAGTTGCACCTACGATTGCAGAGATGATCAAAGATAATTTAGGATACAAATATCACTGGGCAGTTTCAGATTATCTGCAAAGAGCTGCAAGGCATATTTCTTCAAAAACTGATTTAGATCAAGCTTATGCGGTGGGAAAAGCTGCTGTTAGATTTGCACTTTCTGGAGAAAATGCAGTAATGCCAATAATCAAAAGGGTCAGCTCCAACCCGTATAGTTGGAAGATAGATAAAGTAAAACTTTCCAAAGTAGCTAACGTAGAGAGAAAACTTCCCCAAAACTTCATTACTAAAGATGGTTTTGGAGTGACTGAGGCTTGCAAAAATTATTTAAGACCTCTGATACAAGGGGAAGCGTATCCTCCTTATAAAGATGGCGTAATAGAAACAGCTTCTTTGAAGAATAAGGTGGTGAAGAAAAAACTTAAAACTTTTAAAGTTTAATTTATAACTTTAAATTCTATTTCTGCACTCTTGAGTCGGTCTATTAACACATTGCCCAAACCAACTGCCGAAGTAAGCACTCCTCCATATTCATTACCGCCCGGAAGATTATCAGACCTAGCAAGAGCTAAAGCAGATTCACAAACCATCTTTCCAGTAGATTTATAACCTGGATCTCCAGATCCAAACATGGAACATATTTTTCTTTCATTATCTTCTGAATAAGCAACGAAAGTCGCCCTAAACCAGCCTTGATCTTGAGTTTCTTGACTAGGTCCTTGGCCTGGTTTTAAAAGAAAACGTCTAACCAGTCTTTTTAAAGGAGTGGCAATTACGATAAAAGCTAATATTGATCCGTAAGAAGCCAACCTAGCCATTCCTTTAGTAGAAAATAATCCATGTTCTCCAAAAGTAAAATTTGTTCCGTAAGATTTCTGATTCTGCTCCATTAATGCAGCAGATCTCCTTACAACTCTAGTATTAGCTACTGCCATCATGCCTATACCGCTCCAGCCTTCTATTCCTTCAACCTGTTCGATAATAAATCCATCTTTAGATTTTTGTCTTTGCTCTTCTGATACGGTTTCTTCTGGATTTAAAACAAAAGGGTCTCTCATTTCCTTGGTCAGTCCGTCCATAGTAAAAATAGTCTCTATAGTGCCTCCCGAAGCTCCCCCTTGTGCTTGATGGTAAACATCCACTCTAGAAACTGGTTTATCAAATTGAGAGATAGTAAAAAATGCTCCAATATCTGAAGGTATAGAATCGTAGCCACACGAAGGAATGATTCTAATTCCTTTTGAAGCTGCTTCAGCATGATGTTTGTCTATCAAACCTCTCACCCAGTGATTTTCACCTGTTATGTCTGTGTAATGAGCTCCATTCTCTACACACGCCTGTACTAGTAGAGATCCATATCTTGCAAATGGTCCTGCGGTCGATAAAACGACTTTAGTTTGACTTGCCAATGATCTTAACGAATCTATGTCTCCCCCATCAGCAACAACTACATCACAATTCAGACTAAAGTCTGATTTGATTTGCTCTAGTTTATCTCCATTTCTACCTGCAATAGCCCAAACTAAGTCGCTATAATTATCTCTTAAATACTTACAACATATCTGCCCCGTGAATCCAGTAGCTCCATAAACTATTATTTCGTATTTTTTTTCCATTATGTTTTTAGTATTTTTCCTACTCCTCCAAAATTAATTATAGTTTTCCCATCTACAGTTATGTCACCTTCTGAAAAGCCTAAAGATTTTCCAATTTTAGTCGGTTTGCAACGAATAAGTAGTTTACTGCCAATGGGAGCAGGAGCTACAAACTCAGTATGAAAACTAACTGTTGTAACCAAGCTGTTTCTGTCTTGCATCATGGAAGATGTCATACAGAAGTCAGCCAGAGCCATAAGCGCTCCTCCATGTGCTGAATCATAAAAATTACTATGCTCTTCTTTAGCATAAAAAATCATAAATAATTGGTTATCTTCTTTTTTGTAATATCCGGGACCCATATTCTCAATATGAGGTTGAGGAATTTTAAGCTCTTTAAAACCTTCAGGTATTTCTTGATCTGTCATACCTTGATTATAATCCCTAGAGACTTGAAATAAATGGCGAAATTTAAATATTAAGGAAATGACTGTTATGAGTGGAATATTAGAAGGTGTAAAGGTTTTAGATTTTGGAAGATATATAGCAGGGCCATTTTGTGGTGCCTTGTTGGCAGATTACGGAGCGGAGGTAATAAGAATTGAAAGAATAAGCGGCAGTGAAGATAGGTACGTTACTCCTGTATCTGAAGATGGCCAGGGTGCAATGTTTCTTCAACTAAATAGAAATAAGCTTGGTTTAACCCTAAACCCTACCAAAGATAAAGGTCAGGATATAGTCAAAAAGCTAGTAGAACGTTCCGATATTGTAATTGCCAATCTCCCCGAACCAACACTAAAGTCTATGGGTTTGGATTATGAAAATCTCCGATCAATTAACCCAGGTATAATTCTTACTTCTAACACAGCTTTTGGAACTACCGGCCCTTATGCTGAGAGAGTTGGATTTGATGGAGTTGCACAGGCTATGTCTGGGGCAATGGATATGACTGGAGACTCTGAACAACCAACTAAAGCTTATGCTCCTTATGTAGATTTTTGCAGTGCCTCTCTAGCTGCTTTTGGAACTATGTTAGCTTTCTTGGAAAAACAAAAAACTGGTAAAGGTCAAAGAGTTCAAACCTCCTTACTACAAACCGCATTGACTACAACAAATAGTCTTTTAATAGAGCAAGAGATCTTAAATGTTAATCGATTTGCATCAATGAATAGAGCACAAACTTCTGGACCTTCGGATACATTCCAAACAAAAGATGGGTGGATATTGGTTCAGACTGTTGGTCAGCCTCTTTTTGAAAGGTGGGCTAATTTAATGGGAGAGGATACTTGGTTAAGTGATGAGAAATTTAAAGATGATCTAAGCAGAGGTGAAAATGGCCACCTCATAAGTGAAAGAATGTCTCAATGGTGCTCTGATAAAACTTCTCAAGAAGCTATAATTGAGTTAGAAAAATCTAGAATTCCGGTAGGTGAAGTTCTAAAAGCAAATCAAACCTTGAATGAAAGACATATTCTTGAGAAAGGTTCTTTTGTAAAAATGAACTATCCAACTATGGAAAAAAGCTATTCTGTTGTTGGGCCTGCTGTAGAACTATCCGAAAACCCAGGTAAAATAAATCTTAGATCGCCAGAGCTAGGAGAACATAATCATGAGATCTTAACTGATCTTGGTTATAGCCATGAGGATATAGAACAATTTAAATTAGAGAGGATCATCTAGGAGAAAATTATGGATTTTAAACTTTCAGATCAACAAAAAGAATTACAACAAACAGCGAGAAGTTTTGCTCAAAATGAAATGGTCGATGTTGCTCATGATATGGAGCAAACTAGTGAGCCTCTATCCAAGGAATGGTTAAAAAAATATTCTGATATGGGGTTTTTAGGTATAAATGTTTCAGAGAAATATGGAGGATTAGGGCTTTCTAACCTAGACGCATTATTAGTCATGGAGGAGTTTGCTAAAATTTCTTCAGCTGTTGCTTTTCCAATATTTGAAAGCTGTGTTGGTCCTGTGAAAGCTATAGAACATTTTGCTTCTGAAGAATTAAAAAATAAAATTATCCCAGAAGTTTGTAAGGGTAATATCGTCGTAGCAGTCTCAATGTCTGAACCAAACGCCGGATCTGCTCTTACTGATCTAACCACAAAAGCAGAAATACTAGATGATAAAATTTTACTTAATGGAACAAAAAGATGGTGTTCTGGTGGAGGTCATTCAGAAGGATATGTCGTATATTGCAGGATGTCAGATGACCCTGGAGCTAATGGAATAGGTGCTGTCTATGTTGAAAAAGGAACAGATGGCTTAAGCTTTGGTCAACAAGAGAGTTTAATGGGCTGGAATGGAATTCCTTCTGCAGATATCTATTTTGATAATGTAGAAGTTCCTCTAGGAAATATCATTGTCGAAGCTAATGGAGGATTTAAAAAGCTCATGGAGGCATTTGATCTTGAAAGATGTGGAAACGCAATTATGTGCCTGGGACAAGCGTCTGGTGCCCTAGAAAGTGTTATTGATTATGTCCAAGAAAGAGAGCAATTTGGTAAACAAATTGTTGAATTCCAAGCAGTTCAAATGAAATTAGCAGAAATGGCTATGAAGGTTGAAGCCTCAAGACTTTTAATACATAGAGCTGCTCATAATGCACAAGAAGGTTTTCCAAGTATTTTTGAGTCCAGCGTTGGGAAATGCTTTTCTAACGAAACTGCCAGAGAGGTGGTAGCTTCGGCTATGCAACTCATGGGAGGCTACGGATTTAATAAAGAATACAGCATGGAGAGAAGATACAGAGATGTCTGGGGATGGGGAATTGCTGGAGGAACAATAGATATCCAAAAAATCAATATAGCTTCTGCTATGGTTGGCAAAAGGTTCAATCAAAGAAAATAGTTATTTTAATTCTTGGATTATTCTTTCTAAATTAGTAACTAGGTCTTCTTTTTCATCTTCATTTAAGAAGTCTCCTATAGGAACTCTCTCACCCTTAGATGTCACAATTATGTGAGCTGGATACCAAGGATGATCTGGTCTTTCAACAGAAACATAAGACCACATTCTAAAATATTCCCAGACTTGATCAATATTGCCTCCACCTTTTTCAATCTTTAAAGTTTCTTTTGTTAAAGTTATCACTTCTTGTTTGTATGTTTTTTTCATAACCAGATAGACACAAATACCAACAAAAAGAACCTCCAAACCAGCAAAGGGTAAAATCATAGTAGCTCCTGCAAAAGCAAATCCAATTCCTATTGTTAAGCACGTAAAGGCTATAATTAGAATAAATATAAGGCTCGACTTCCAATCCGTAGATTGATTGGGTCGTAGTAAAATACGATGAGTGTTCTCTTTCGAGTTAGTTTCAATTTTGACCATATAAAAAGGGTACCTATAATACTACTGTCTAACTCTGTAGGCTTAATCAAATGAAAGAAAATAGTAAAAATAATCATTTAAGGGAAATTTATGACGATGTGATGTTGCCAAATTATGCCCCTGCTTACTTTGTGCCTGAATCAGCAAAAGGATCCAGATTATGGGACAAGGATAATAAAGAGTATATTGATTTTGGAGGAGGAATAGCTGTCAATTCGTTAGGTCATGCTAATCCGGACTTAATAGATGCCCTAACAAAACAAGCTCAAAAAATATGGCATGTGAGTAACTATCTCACAAATGAGTCAGCGGTTAAGCTAGCTCAACAACTCACTGAACTAACTTTTGCTGAAAGTGTCTTCTTTAGTAATTCTGGTTCAGAAGCCAATGAGGCGGCAATTAAAATTGCCAGAAAATATCACTCTTCAAACAACAGTCCAAGAAGTGAAATTGTATCCTTCGAGGGTTCTTTCCATGGTAGATCTCTATTAAATATTTCACTTGGTGGTACTGAATTACATAAAAAAGGATTTGAACCTTTAATGCCTGGAATTAAACACGGAGTATTTAATGATATTAAAGGACTAGAAAATCTTATAAGTGAGAAAACTGCAGCCGTAATTATCGAACCTGTTCAAGGTGAAGCTGGTGTTTATTCAGCGACTCAAGAATTCATGGATAAATTAAGATCTTTGACGTCTATTCATGGAGCTTTATTGATTGTCGATGAAGTGCAAAGTGGTGTTGGCAGAATGGGAAGTCTTTATGGATACATGCATTATGAAATTGAGCCTGACATCTTAACCTCAGCTAAAGGCTTGGGAGGTGGAATGCCAATTGGAGCCACTCTTACAACAAGGTCAATAGGAGAAAGTATGCAGCCTGGTACGCATGGCTCAACTTTTGGTGGTAATCCTATGGCATGCGCAGTAGCAGATACAGTCTTAACAGTAGTTAGTGATAAAGAATTTCTAGATGAAGTACTGAGAAAGGAAAAACTTTTTGTAAAGCTGCTAAACGAGCTTAACGAAGAAAAAAGTGTGTTCTCTGCGATTAGATCTGAAGGGTTATGGATAGG
Organism: uncultured Gammaproteobacteria bacterium; assembly: GCA_913031395.1. GTDB lineage: Bacteria > Pseudomonadota > Gammaproteobacteria > Magnimaribacterales > Magnimaribacteraceae > Magnimaribacter. The sequence goes on along the minus strand of CAJWDT010000005.1, from coordinate 37,644 downwards.
CTGTGATTTAATAAATGAAGAATCAAGCAAAGTTATAGATAGATGCTATGACAATGGATTAATCCTAGTATCTGCAGGCTCTAATTGTCTTAGACTTGCTCCAGCCTTAAATATAAATGATGATGATATAAAAGAAGGAATCGAAATACTTAAACAAGTTTTTTAGGAGTGTAGTTATGAAATATAGGAATTTAGGAAAGTCTGGCCTCAAAGTATCTGAATTATCGTTTGGATCTTGGGTCACATTTAATAAGCAGATTGATACAGGTCTTGCAGAAAAAATGTTTGGGACTTGTTTGGATGCAGGAATTAATTTTTTTGATAACGCAGAAGGTTATGAAAGGGGAGAATCTGAAATTGTAATGGGCAAAGCGCTTAAAGCACTCAATAAATCAAGAGATTCATACTGTGTTTCATCTAAAGTTTTTTTTGGAGCCAAGGCCAATCCTCTGCCAACTCAAATTGGATTAAGTAGAAAACATATCACAGAGGCTTGTCATCAAGCCATGGAGAGGCTGCAAGTTGATTATCTTGATATGTACTTCTGTCATAGGGCTGATCCTGAAACTCCCATAAGTGAAACTGTTTGGGCTATGCATAATCTTGTTATGCAAGGGAAGGTTCTTTACTGGGGTACTTCTGAATGGACTGCTGAACAAATATCAGAAGCCTATGAGTTTGCCTACGAAAATCATTTAACTCCACCATCCATGGAACAGCCGCAATACAATTTGCTTGATAGAGATAGATTTGAAAATGAATATGAGTCTCTTTATGAAAAATATGGATTAGGAACAACAATTTGGTCTCCTCTAGCTTCAGGAGCTTTGACAGGTAAATATCTAGAAGGAATTCCGGAAGGCTCAAGAGCTTCTCTTGAGGGCTATGAATGGTTAAAGAAAAGTATGGTTGAATCTGATAGAGGTCAAGGTAGGATGAAACGAATAATGTCGCTAGTTCCGATAGCAGAAAAACTAAATGTCAGTATGTCTAATCTAGCAATTGCATGGTGTTTATTAAATAAGAATGTTTCAACCGTAATACTTGGTGCATCTAAGCTAGGCCAATTAGAAGAAAATCTGAGAAGTATGGAAGTGCTGCCTTTACTAGATGAAAGTATTCAAGAAGAATTAAAATCAGTTTAGATTTTTAGTCTCAAATCAAAATCTATTGGCCCAGTTGAAGAGTGATCTTCTACCATATTCTGGAGGTGGCTGATTGTTTCATCACTCATCTCACATGATCTTCTTGTATTCATATCGACATGAATCAGTACATTTTCCGTTATGGCTGAAATATCTCCAGCTTCATTCAAGATCACGCCACCGTAATGGATTAATTTCGGTTTTACAGCAAAGTATCTAAAACATGGTGAAGCGTATTCACCTTTTTTCATTTCTTTAAGATATCTGATGTTCATCTCTAGAGTGAAGAAAGAAAAACCTTTTTTAAAATAATCGGAGGAAAAGCCTAATGATGAATAAAAAGGAAATTCATCCTCAAATATTTTTGCATAATAAATCACATTCATATGACCATTTAGGTCGCACATCTCTTGAGTAATTAAAACGTCATTTCCAATATAAGGGAATTTATCTCTCATTACTTACTCCTTTAAATAAAATAATTTTAAATATATTAATTTGGTGGATTCTCAGAAGAGATTACCTCTACTCGATCAACTTTCCTAAAACCTTTTGGTAAGAAATTTCCTCTCCTACCACGATTACCTGAGAAGTTTTCTAGATCCTTAAGTTTGATTGTGAAATGCCTTTTGCCACTTATTAACTTAAGCTCTCTTCCTTGACCCATTACAGCGACTTCTTGTAAGAACTCTTCACCAGATTCGAAGTTAGGCTTAGGTATTCCAATAATTTTATTACCCTTACCTCTTGCGAGCTGTGGTAATTCTGAGTAAGGAAAAACTAACATTCTGCCTTGGTTAGTTATAGCAGCTATAACATCTTGTTCTTCTTTAATAATACTCGGGGAAAGGACTTTGGCATTTTCTTGAACTTTAATTGCAGCTTTTCCTGACTTATTCTTTGTCTGAAGATCACCTAAATTTGCTATAAATCCATAACCAGACGATGTGGCTAATATGATTTTTGTTTCATTGGGTCCCGATGTTACGCCTAAGAAAGTTTCTCCTGACTCGGCATTTAATTTTCCAGTTAACGGCTCCCCCTGTCCTCTTGCGGACGGCAATGAATGACATGGTAAGGTATACGCTTTACCAGTTGAATCAAAGAAAATGGCATTCAGATTGTTTCTTGAAGAAACTGAGGCAAAGAAACTATCCCCTTCTCGATAATTTAAGGATTCTGGATCTATATCATGTCCTTTAGCAGCTCTGACCCATCCTCTTTCTGAAAGAACAACTGTTACTGGATCTGACGATATGAGCTCTGTTTCGTCAAAAGCTGTTGCTTCTTCTCTAGAGACTATAGGGCTATTTCTTTCGTCTCCATAGATTTCTGCATCTGCTATGAGCTCTTTCTTTATTAAAGTTTTTAAACGTGCCTTAGAGCCTAATAACTTTTCTAATTCTTTTCTTTCAGAGTCTAGAGTTCCCTGCTCTTCTGTGATTTTGATTTCTTCAAGCTTAGCAAGCTGCCTTAATCTAATTTCTAAAATTGCATCAACCTGGACAACACTTAATTTAAATTTTTTCTGTAAGACTTTTTTTGGTTCTTCTTCATTTCGAATAATACTAATAACTTCATCTATATTTAGATAAATCACTAAGAGACCTTCTAAAATATGAAGCCTATCAAGGACCCAGTCGAGTCTATATTGAAGTCTTCTTGTTACAGTTTGTAATCTAAAAGTTAGCCACTCTTTAAGAACCAGCTTTATATCTCGAGTCTGAGGCTTTCCGTTAAGACCTATCAGATTCATATTGACTCTATAATTTTTCTGGAGGTCACTTGTTGCAAATAAATGATTCATCACTGCATCTTTATCTACTCTATTAGACTTAGGAACTAATACCAATCTGGTAGGATTCTCTTCGTCGCTTTCATCTCTTAAATCGACAATCATTGGAAGTTTCTTCCCATCCATTTGTGAAGCAATTTGCTCTAATATTTTAGAGCTTGAAGTCTGATGAGGTAAGGCGGTTATTACTATCTCTCCATTTTCTACTTCATAAGTTGATCTCATTCTTATAGAGCCTCTCCCAGATTGATAAATTTCTTTAAGATCTTCTTCAGAAGAAATTATTTCTGCCTTTGTAGGAAAATCTGGTCCTGGAATAATTTTATATAACTCTTCAACAGAAACTTTTGGTTCATCTAAAATTTTAATACAAGCATTAACAATTTCATTTAAGTTATGGGGAGGTATATCCGTAGCCATACCTACTGCAATTCCAGTTGCGCCATTTAACAGGAGATTTGGTAAACGAGCAGGAAGAACAGATGGCTCTAAAAGTGTTCCATCAAAGTTGCTAGTCCAGTCAACCGTTCCTTGGCCAAGCTCTTCAAGAAGACTTTTTGCATATGGAGAGAGCCTACACTCTGTATACCTCATTGCAGCAAAAGATTTTGGATCATCTATTGACCCCCAATTACCTTGGCCATCTATTAGTGGATATCTTGTAGAGAAAGACTGCGACAGTAAAACCATAGCTTCATAAGCTGCGGTATCCCCATGTGGATGAAACTTACCGATTACATCTCCAACTGTTCTTGCACTCTTTTTATACTTTGCTGCAGAACTAAGTCCAAGTTCAGACATTGCATAAATTATTCGTCTTTGTACGGGTTTCAATCCATCCCCGATATGAGGTAATGCCCTATCCAAAATGACATACATTGAATAATCGAGATAGGCTTTTTCGCTAAACTGGCTTAATGATTGTTGTTCAAGTTTTTCAGACATTTGCTAAATTCCCTTTATCTTCAAGCCATTCTTTTCGATCTTGCGATCTTTTCTTAGATAAAAGCATATCAACCATCTGAGAAGATTTATCACCATTCTGAATAGTTAACTGAACTAATCTTCTAGCTCCTGGGAGCATAGTAGTTTCTCTTAGTTGAGATGCATTCATTTCACCTAGACCTTTAAAGCGCTGAACCTCTATCTTTGTTCTTTTATTTTTTTTCTGTAAATCCTCTACAAGTTTATCTTTTTCAGGATCATCAAGAGCGTAATGAACGTCCTTACCTTGATCAATCCGATAAAGTGGAGGCATAGATACATAAACTCTTCCGTCTTCAACTAAAGGCCTGAAATGTTTTAGAAAAAGAGCACATAGAAGTGTAGCTATATGTAATCCATCAGAATCAGCATCTGCCAATATACATACCTTTCCATATCTTAATCCTTCGAGGTTATTACTACCTGGTTCCACACCTAATGCAATTGCAATATTATTAACTTCTTGAGAAGCTAAAACCTCACTTACATCTACTTCCCACGTATTCATAATCTTTCCCTTTAGAGGAAGAATAGCCTGAAATGTTCTGTCTCTAGCTCTTTTTGCAGATCCACCTGCCGACTCACCTTCAACTAAAAATAATTCTCCTACTTCAGGGTCATTGCTCGTACAGTCAGTCAACTTTCCTGGTAATGCTGGACCGGAGATAATTCTTTTCCGATCTACTTTTTTATTACTTTTCTGTCTGGCTTGAGCATTAGAAATACAAATTCCAGCAATTGTCTCTCCTTCTTCTGTGTGCTGATTTAGCCATAAACTAAAAGAATCTTTAATGATCTGCGAAGAAACGCTACTAAATTCTTTTGAAGAAAGCCTCTCTTTCGTTTGACCAGTAAATTGTGGATCTTTTACTTTAGCTGAAATTATTGAGCTACAATTTAACCAAATATCATCAGCTGTAAGCTTCACTCCTCTTGGAATTAAGTTTCTAAAATCACAAAATTCTTTAAGCGCTTCGGTCAAACCAGATCTCGTGCCGTTGACATGTGTCCCACCTTGAGAAGTAGGTATCAAATTAACGTAACTATCCGAAATAGGATCAGATATTCCTTCTACCCATTGTAAGGCCCAAGTTAAACCTCCTTCATCTGATAAGTACTCGCCCTCAAAAGGATCAACGGGAACAACCTCTCCACCTTTGTTAGAAGATTTAAGATAAGAAGCGAGACCTTCTAAATAACACCAAGTTTCAGAATTACCAGTGTTCTCGTCTTTAAATGAGATTGTGAGCCCAGGAGAAAGAACAGCTTTTGCTTTTAATGCTGCTGTAAGTTGAGAAACTGAGATTCTAGCATTATCAAAATATTGAGGATCCGGAAGAAAAGTTACTTTTGTTCCAGTATTTTTTTGTCCAACCTTATCTATCGATTTTAATTCTCCCTTCTTCTCGCTATTCTCAAATCTAATAGAATACTTATTTCCATCTCTTTTAATCTCTGCTTCTAAATTAATAGATAAAGCGTTAACAACAGAAACTCCAACACCATGGAGTCCTCCTGAAAATTTGTAATCCTCATTAGAGAATTTTGCCCCTGCATGAAGACGAGTAAAAATAAGCTCTACTGCGGGAACCCCTTCATCAGGATGAATATCAACAGGCATGCCTCTGCCATCATCCTCTACACTTAAGGACCCATCTTTATTTAGGCACACATCAATTTTTGAAGCATATCCACCCAAGGCTTCATCAATGCTGTTGTCTATAACCTCTAATGCTAAATGATTAGGCCTGGAAGTTTCCGTATACATTCCTGGCCTCTTTTTGACCGGATCAAGCCCTGATAGGACTTCAATTGACTTTGCAGTATATTCTCTAGCCATGTGGTTTTGGCTATTATAACCTGTGGTAACTAAACTGAGTTACTAGAAATCAAAATAAAACTAAAAATGAATAGATATTTTTTATTGATCATTTTGACTTTAGTATTTGGATGCAGCGAAAGAGAAACAAATGTGCAAATAGAAATTATTCGTATTATTGATGAACCAATTATCCCTCCTCTTCTTTTAGAAGAGATTGGAGAAAATGTACAAGGCCCATCCTTAATTAGAGCCCCGGCCTGGTTAAAAGATCCTCTAGGAAAGTATTATTTATACTTTGCGGATCATAAAGGGGACAGGATTAAATTAGCCTTTGCTGATAAATTAACAGGACCCTGGACAATACATCCTGGAGGAACATTAAACCTTCAAGATTCATATTTTCTTAAAGAGATGCCAGATATTCCTGAAAATTTTGATCTTGAGACTCTAGGAACAAGAAATGCCCATCCAGATCTCATTAATTACATACCAAAAAAGATAGATGATCTTACAATTCCACATATTGCGTCACCAGATGCTCATGTAGATGATTCTAATGAAAGAATAATTATGTATTATCATGGCTTAGACGAATTCGGGCTTCAAAAAACTAGGGTAGCCACATCCGAGGATGGTATTAATTTTATAGCTAGAAAAAAAATTGTAGGTTGGCCTTATTTTAGAAGATTTTCCTATAAAGATATTAACTACGCGCTCTCGATGCCTGGGGTTATTTATAAAAATAACGGCGATATAGAAGATTTCAGAATTGTAAATCAGGTTATGGAAGAAAATACCAGACATTCAGCTGTGTTGGTTAATGATAATAAATTATTTATTTTTTTCACAAGAAAAGGAGATTCTCCTGAAAGGATCCTATTAAGCACATTGGATCTTACTATGCCCTTACATCTATGGACATCATCTAAACCTATCGAAGTTTTGAAACCTGAAAGAGAGTGGGAAGGTGCTTCATTGCCTCTTTATAAATCTATAGAAAGTGCAATCAATATCCCAGTTAACCAACTGAGAGATCCAGCTATTTATTCAGAAAATGGTAAAAATTACCTTCTTTACTCGATTCGAGGAGAAAACGGTATAGGAATAGTAGAATTTTCGTTAAAAATTTCAGAAAAATAGACATTTCTTAAGGTTTTCTTAATATATTCATTATATTTATATACATATATAATTTTAAATGATAGTATGCAGGCGTTTTTAACGTACAACTAATATAATGAAAAAAATAGAACGAAAAGTAAAAAAAGTAACTGGAGTCATACTACCAACTCTGTACCTTGCACCTATGTTTTTAGGAGCCTACGGCTTTATTTCTCTAGTTCAGTGGACAAGCTAATCCTCTGGAACTTGTAATAAACCAATTAAGTCGCTCACCTTCCTTCTTTGATGCATGGTCCTCATTAACACTAATCCTGACCTAATACCGACTTTGTCTCCCGAATCTTCAAGTGCCATAAACTCTCGGTTAAGCAACTCTCTCAATTCCTGATTGATTTTGTCAACGGTGCTTACATCTTGATATGCTTTTATATCTAAATTTGTTAATTCTTCGGAGTCTAGGTTGGTGTAATCTCTCAACCATAAAACTATATCTTCATTTTCTTTATATAGCGCCGATCCAGCATCATTAAACTTCATAGCAGATATAAGAATTAAGGCCCCCCAAGATCCTAATCTAGATCTCTCATACTCATCCTCAATAAGAGGGCTAAATCTTCCGATAATCTCTTGAGCCGCATTAAGTAATGCTTCATTTATATCAGGCTTCATTGTTGTCCTCTAAAATATCAAGAATTACTTCAAGATGAATGTCTCCAGGTATCCATGCAGAGAATAGATTTATAGGATCAATATTCTTACCAGATTTAAATTCATTGCCGGCCGAAATCCAAATAGCCATGCCTTTTACAGCTGCGAATAATTCCCACCATTTAAGTTCCACAGGATCCACTTTAATGTTGCTAGAACTTTCCCAGACTTTCAATGCTTCTTCCTTTTGAATTAAATAACCAGGACGTTTTCTGTCTTGCCAACTCCAAATGGGTGAGAGTGCCCAGCCTAAATCCTCCAGAGGGTTTCCAATATGGGCCATTTCCCAATCAAGTATCCCTGTAATTTGATCATTCAGAAAAAGGAAATTTCCGCTCCTATAATCTCCATGAACTATAGAGAGCCTCTCAGGTTCCTTGGGAGGGTTTCTATATAAAGTTCTTATGCCTGCTTCTAATATAGGTTCTATACTAATCGAGTCTTCATGAATTACTTTGACCCACTTATCGAGCTCGTTCTTCCAGCTTGGTGAAGATAACTCTTCAGCAAGAGTCTCAAAGATATCTTTATTGATATCTTTTTTAGCTATCTCTCCAAGAATAGACCAAAATTGGTAGCCCAATTTTTTTTCATTTGGTGAATAAACACCAGGAGTAAAAGGACTGGCAGCTTCTCCTTTTAGTTCTTTCATCAACATAAATGGAGCACCCAAGATATTTTTATCTTCGGACATATCTAATAAGTCTGGCACGGGGACCGCGGAGTTTTGAAACGCTGAGTAGGCCAAATACTCTGTTTCTTGCTCGGTCTCAATAAGTGAACTATCTTGAGTAACACGGAGAATTAATCTTTCAACTGTGTCTCCTTTAACTTCAATCTTGTATGTTTCTCTACTTGCACCGCCAAAGATTCTTTCAAAACTAACTAAAGAATAGTCTTTGTTCGAAAAGCTTGAATAATAACTAATAAACTTTGAGGAAAGTTCTTCAGACATTTGCTTATCCGTCTAGAAGACCTTCAAAGCCACTTGGAAAGTGAGGGCCAATTAGTAGCTGCTCTAAGACGCCTATACCTTGAGTTTTGGTATCACCATCTTGCATCACAAAGTTGCAAATTGCTTGTATATGAAGAAAAGGAGGATCATGGGGGTCTTGGCTAAGATCATAAGAGTCATATAGAGATTGGTTTTCTCCATGAAAAATTCCATGGCCCCAGTCTGGGTGCATATAGCCTAAGCCACACATATACATGTGATATTTTGGCATTAACGACCAAGTGACAATTACACCGTCTTCTTTTTCAGCCTCAAAATCTGCTTTCATTATCCTTCTTGAGTTTGGTTGATACTCAATTTTTTTCTGTAAGTTATGGAGTTTTAAGCTTTGTGATTTACTTTGTTGGACACAATGGCTATTAGTTGCTCTACCGTTCTCATCATCAACGAAGTAAAGATGGGATGATTGATCTAGAAAGTTTGCGGGAGCCCATAACCAATAGAATTGTGGGAGCTTCATTGGTGGCATTATTTGAGCATCAGGTAAACCTACAGGCCTGACTCCCCAAGATCTATCTCTAGTTCCACAATAGTCTTCTGGTGAAATTGGAATCTTCTCTTCCTTAAATTGTATTGATCCAGTCCAAGAGCCATGCTGAGTCATTCGGGTTGAGTCCATATATACCCTAGAACCATTTTTTATTGTCATTCTTGGTTCTTCCATAGGCTCAAATTTTCCAAGGAAATTTAGATCAACTGAGATTTCTTTATCCTTATCATCTAAAGTTATTTTTAGCTCTTTGAGAGGTTGGATTATTTCTATTCTGAAATTTCCTACTTCTGTGTTGAGTCTTTCTTGATTGAGCACATCTGAATACCTGAAATTATGTTGAACTCCATTTAGAACCAAGACAAAGCTTGCATCTTTAACATTCAAATTTGGATATACACAAAACGCGGCAGCAAAAAAGATATTGCCATCTTGGCTATAACCATTGAAGAAATATCTATCATAAAAATTCCTTTCGGAACCAACTTCAGCAACTGGGGTAGGTAGTTGATGTATTGGATAATCATCGCCTTTAGAAATCATATTATAAACTTACCTTTAATTCAGAAATGCCAGCTAAAAAATTTGAAGGGATACGTACAGGATTTGAAGTTGAGTGAATATTAGGAAAACGAGCAAGAAGTTCTTCAAATAATATTCTAATTTGCATATGACCTAATCTATTGCCAAGACATAAATGCTCTCCTGCACCGAAAGCAAGATGCTTTTTGGCATTTTCTCTTTGCACTCTGAACAGATGTCCATCAGGAAAGATATCTTCATCTCTATTAGCTGAACCGTACCACATAACTACTTTATCGCCTGCTTTAATGTCTTGACCCCTAATACTAGTATCTTTCATTGCAGTTCTTCTAAAGTATATAACCGATGTAACCCACCGCAACATTTCATCAGTAGCATTGGATATTAAGGTTGGGTCTTGAAGTAGCTTAGCCCTCTCCTCCGGATTTTCTGTAAGAGCCATAAGGCCGCCAGTAAGTGTATTTCTTGTGGTCTCATTTCCTGCTATGACCATTAGTAAGAAAAACCCATCTAAAAGTTCTGGAGGTAATTCACCACCTTCAACTCTTGTATTAGCCACAACACTCATCAAGTCGTCAGTCGGATTCTTTCTGCGCTCTTCAATCATGTCCCTTCCCATCTTGAAAAGCTCCATATAATTGACCCATATTTGAAAAGAATTTTCTGGATCTTGTTGGATTGAGGCATCAGTCAGATTATTGACTAAATCTCTTATTTTTGGTCGATCTGATTCAGGTATACCCATCATCTCACATAAAACCCATAGGGGAAGTTGCTCGGATATCTCTGTCACAAAATTAAATTCACCTTTACCCTCAACATTTTCTAAAAGATCTCTAATTTTCTGACGCATATCACTTTCAAGATTTCTTATAGCTTTTGGAGTAAAACTAGGAGCAACCATTTTTCTATAAATTTGATGATCAGGCGGGTCCATCCCAATCATATTTCCTATGATTGCTGCAACTGCGGAAGGATCTACAACTTTGGGGTCGCCCATAGACATTAAATGCCCACCAGCTGCTGAAGAAAAAGTTAGAGGATCTTTGGATACCCTAACGATATCTTCATGTTTTGTTAAAGCCCAAAACCCTGGCTCAAAGTCTAAACTTTCTTCATGCCAATATATCGGTGCTTCATGGCGCAATCTTTTGAATAAATCATAAGGTTGACCATCGATAAAGCTCTCCCATTTATCTAGCTCGCAGATTTGACCAATGTCATAAATGGGTTTTGTCATTTTTAAAGCTGTCCTAAAATTGTTTCTGCTGAGCTAACATCTAAACCAGGTCCGGATTCGACATTTAAAGCCGACACAACACCGTCATCAATAATCATTGCGTATCGTTGTGATCTAGTTCCCAATCCAAATCCACTGCCATCCATTTCTAGTCCGATAGCAGCTGTAAAATCACCATTACCATCTGAAAGCATTAAAACATCCTCTCCTACATTTCTATCTTCACCCCAAGCATTCATTACAAAGGGGTCATTAACAGAAACACATGCCACTATATCAATACCCTTTTCTTTTAAATCTTTATTTTTTTCAATAAAGCCTGGCAGATGTTGAGCACTACATGTTGGCGTGAATGCTCCAGGAACGGCGAATAGAACCATTTTCTTTCCTGCCGAAATTTCAGTCAGTGAAACAGGCTTTGGACCTTCAGCCGTCATAGTTGTTAAATTAATTGAAGGTAAAGTATCTCCTACTTGTATTGTCATTTTTTCTCCTAAATAAAATCTTATTATAGGCTAAGAATTAAATTTGTTGCGAATCATAGAGGTGTTATAGTAGACTAATACACCTTAATAATTTGAATATGTATTTACTAAAAAACTTTTCCATAAGCCTTTATCTAATTTTAATAAGCTTTACTGGTTCTTTAAAAAGTGAAAATCTTTCTGATGTATACGAGCTAGCTTTAAAAAATGATCCTCTATTAAGAGCGGCAGAAGCAACTTACAGAGCTGGAAAAGAAAATAAAGCTCAAGGAATTGCCGGTCTCCTACCTACACTTAGTATCGGAGGTAGTACAAACTGGAATGAATATAGGATCGAAGAGCAGTTGCAAGATCAATATAATTCGAATTCCTACTATGGAAACATAAATCAACCTATATTCAGATTAGATAAATGGTTCCAATTTGAAAGAGGGACTGCCTTATCAGAAAGTGCTGAAGCAGAATTTGCATACCAGCAACAAGAAACGATGATTAGAGTGGCTTCGGCCTATTTTAACGTCCTGAATTCTTTCGATAATCTCAATGCAGCAGAAGCTGAAGAGAAAGCTATACAGAGACAAAGAGATTTAGCTAAAAAAAGATTTGATGTGGGTCTCGCAGCAATCACTGAAGTACAAGAAACTCAGGCTGCATACGATTTAACGATAGTATCGAGAATTGCCCGTCAAGCTCAACTCGATTCTGCTCAAGAAACATTAACCTCCATTATAGGTAGAGATATTACGCTTCTTTCTCCCCTTGCTGATGATTTTGAGATATCTCTCCCCGATCCACTGGACCGAGAAAGCTGGGTATCGCTAGGCTTGAAAAATAATTATCAATTAAAATCTGCAAAGCTTCAGAGAGATGCAGCTCAAGCATCTGCTAGGGCCTCAGCTTCAAATCATCTTCCGCAAATAGATCTTGTAGGAAGGATCTCTCAAAGCACATCCAAACAAGGAAAATTTGGTGGTTTCATTCAAAACCCATTATTTGGAATTGAACAAGATACAAGGCAATATTCAATACAATTTAATCTGCCCTTATATGCCGGCGGTGCTATTAGTTCAGCTAGAAGGCAAGCTTACGCTAACTACGATCGATCTAAAGAACAAGCCATCTATACTGAAAGATCTACCATAAGAGATGTTAGATCTAATCATTTTGGTGTTCAGACGCAAGTTGCAAATGTAACTGCTAGAAAACAAGCTCTAGCATCAGCAGAATCAGCTCTAAAAGCTACTGAAGTAGGATATGAAGTAGGAACAAGAAATACTGTCGATTTACTTGATGCACAAAAGAGACTCTTTCAAGCACAGAGAGATTATGCAAGCTCTAGATACGAATATATTATTTCTATGTTGAGGCTGAAAGCGTCAGTTGGATCACTAAATCCAAATGATCTGATTAATATCAGCAGTCAAATGAAGTAAGGAAGTTATCATTAAAGATTTCTTAAAAACACTTCCCTCTCAGCATATTTATCTTTTTTATTTTCTGCATAACACGAGATGGACATATTCTTTACGAGAAGAGGTAGGGCCAGAATTGGCTCAGATCATTGTTGACTTTATTGAAGGAAAAACAGTCTCAAATTAACCTCTCAGTCCTCGCTTTAAAGCTGCAGTAAAATCTTCCCTGAAACGTTGTGCTAACTCAGATGTTTCTATCTGCTGAAAGGCATGACATGCCCCAGGATAGACAACCAAGTCACAAGACACTCCTGCACTCATTAATCTCTGCGCGTAATCTATATTTTCATCCCTGAATAAATCAAGTGACGCCGTGAACATCCATGTTGGAGGGAGTCCTTTAAAATCTTCTAATCTTCCTGGTGCTTGGGGAGCTTCTCTTTTAGCATCAGCAAGGTAAGAATTCCAAGCATATTGATTAAATTCCCTTGTCCAAACAAATTCACCAACTAAAGGATCTCCAGGGTTTTTATCATCTCCCGTCCTGTCATCTAACATTGGATAAGTTAGTGATTGCCAGCAAATTTGATACTTGCCTTCATCTCTTGCTTTAATTGCCAAAGCAGCTGCCAAACCTCCTCCAGCACTTTCTCCTCCTATTCCTATTCGTGCTCGATCAATCCCAAGTTCTTCTGAGTTTTCGTGGAACCAACCGAGAGCAGCATAACAATCATCTAGAGGCGCTGGTATTGGGTGCTCAGGAGCCAAGCGATAATCAACAGAAATAATCACAGCACCGATCTCGTAAGCTAATAGTAGATTCTGAGTATCTGACCCTTCTGGTGAACCTATGATATAGCCTCCACCATGTATATGAAGATAACCAGGACCTGATGCTTCTGTTCTATCATCAGGGATATAAAGAAGACAGCGGACATCTGGTGCATTATCTTGGGGTATAAAAATTTCTTTTCTTGTTACGTTATAAGATTTTTCGTCTTCCAATGGAGGCCTCAAACCATCAAGAGTTTCTCTTATGCCTTGAAGATTTTCATCGTTGATTTCTGTGATAATTGATGCTTCTGCCATTACTTGTAATTCGGGATGCAGTAAGTGCTTAGTTGATTTCATAAAAAATGCTCCTATACGTATTCAATGATTTAAAAGAATATTGTTCCTACTTTATATGCTAACTTTAAATATTTAAACTAAGGAGGTGAAATTATTTATTGAAACTTCTAAAAGTTAAACACACTTATTGCAAATGCCAGAATTACCTGAAGTAGAGACAACCCTTAGAGGAATAGAACCCCATATACTTAATAAAGAAATAACCTCAGTTAATATTAGACAACCTTCTCTGAGATGGTCTGTACCGACTAACTTAATTCAAAAAAAATTGGTTAAAAATACATTCTCTGGAATTACAAGACGGGGTAAATATCTATTATTACAAAGCTCTCAGGAAAGCCTAATAATACATCTTGGCATGTCAGGTAGCTTAAGAATTTCTAAAGAAGAGGATTTAAAAAAACATGACCACATAGATATTTGTTTTTCTGATGGAACGATCCTTAGATATTGTGATCCGAGGCGGTTTGGATGTTTTTTATGGACAGAGAATCCTGATACCCACTTTTTATTGAAAGATTTAGGACCAGAACCACTTGGCAATCACTTCAATGGAGAACATCTTTTTGCTCTGTCGCGTAAAAGAAAAATGCCAATAAAAAACTTCATAATGAATTCAAAGATTGTTGTAGGTGTTGGAAATATTTATGCTAGCGAAGCATTATTTGCGGCAAAAATTAGACCTTCATGCAAAGCAGGAAGAGTACCTAGAAAGAAATATGATCTGCTGGCACAAGAAATAGTAAAACTCCTTAGAGAATCAATAAAACAAGGCGGGACAACTCTAAGAGATTTTGTTGGAGGAAACAATCAACCAGGTTACTTCAAACAAAGTCTAAAGGTTTATGGGAGAGAGGGAGAAGATTGTTATGACTGTTCTTTTGAAATAAAAGGCCAACGCATTGGTCAGAGAGCGAGTGCATACTGCCCTAACTGCCAATCTATTTTTTAAATCTTTCTCTTAGAGCATCTTTCACTATTGGGTCTACAAAAGAATCTATCTTTCCGCCCATAGATGCAATTTCTCTAACCAGAGTCGAAGATAAAAAAGAGAATTTTGCTTTAGGCGTTAAGAAAATACTCTCTAGGTCAGGGGACATAGCTCTATTCATATTGGCAAGTTGAAATTCATATTCAAAATCAGATACTGCCCTGAGGCCTCTAATGAGAATATTGGATTCTTGTTCTTTTGCCAAATCTACTACCAGTCCAGTAAAACCAATAGCTTTAACTCTATCATTGCCTTCGAATATTCTTTCAATATGATCTATTCTTTCTTCAAGGGTAAAGATAGGTTTTTTAGAAGCGCTAGTTGCTATAGCAATAGTCACTTCATCGAAAAGATGTAAAGCTCTTTCTATGATATCAATATGACCCAGTGTAATAGGATCAAAAGTACCCGGATATAATGCTTTAGCCATAATTTACTCCTTTAACAAATATATTCTCTCACATAACTTAATTAATCTCATAATCACGGATTTAAAATATTAAAAAGGACTTATTATTATGAAATCTTTGGGGTATGGATTATAGACTAGAGTAAGAAAATAATTTACTATCTAACTACTGCGCGGAACCACATTTTTTAATTAAAGGGCAATTTAATGAGCGATAATAACGAAAACAAGTGTCCAGTTATCCATGGGTCTCTATCTAGCAATAGTGGGACTGGAACATCAAATAAAGACTGGTGGCCTAATCAACTTAATTTAGGTTTACTCCATCAACATGACAATAAATCTGATCCAATGGATGATGATTTTGATTATGCTGAAGCCTTTAAACAACTTGACTACGATTCTCTAAAAAAAGATCTCAATGATCTAATGACTGATTCACAAGACTGGTGGCCAGCTGATTTTGGTCATTATGGTGGTTTCTTCATAAGAATGACTTGGCATGCAGCTGGAACATATAGAATTGGCGATGGTCGAGGTGGCGGAGGTACTGGTGCTCAACGTTTTGCTCCTCTTAATAGCTGGCCTGATAATGGTAATCTCGATAAGGCAAGAAGATTGCTTTGGCCTATAAAACAAAAATATGGGAAAAATATAAGTTGGGCTGACTTGTTAATTTTAGCAGGTAACGTTGCCATAGAATCCATGGGTGGCAAAACCTTTGGTTTTGGTGGTGGAAGACCTGATATTTGGGCTCCCGAAGAGGATATAAATTGGGGTGCTGAAACCGAATGGCTTACAAATGAGCGTTATAGCGGAGAAAGAGATTTAGCAAATCCACTGGGTGCCGTACAAATGGGTTTAATTTATGTTAACCCACAAGGCCCTGATGGTAATCCTGATCCAATAGCAAGTGGAAGAGATATTCGTGAAACATTTGGCCGAATGGCAATGAATGATGAAGAAACAGTGGCACTTGTAGCAGGAGGTCATACATTTGGAAAAGGCCATGGTGCCGGACCTGATGATAACGTCGGTCCTGAACCCGAAGGTGCAAGCATGGAAGAAATGGGATTTGGCTGGACAAGTTCTTATGCATCTGGAAAAGGAAGTGACACAATCACTAGTGGTTTTGAGGGAGCCTGGACCTCTAATCCTACTCAATGGGATAATGGCTATTTTGATTTACTCTTTGGTTATGAATGGGAGCAAACAACAACTCCTGCTGGAGCGATTGTATGGCATGCCATAGGTCAAACAGAGGAAGATATGGCACCTGATGCTGAAGATTCTTCTAAAAAAGTTCCAACGATGATGACAACAGCTGATATAGCACTCAGAGAAGATCCAATCTATAAAGATATATCTAAACGTTTTCACGAGAATCCGGAAGAATTTGCTGATGCTTTTGCCAGAGCGTGGTTCAAGTTATTGCATAGAGATATGGGTCCTAAAGCGAGGTATCTAGGTCCAGAAGTCCCTGAAGAGGAATTAATATGGCAGGATCCTGTGCCTGCAGGAGATACAAGCTATGATATTGAAGGCCTAAAAGCCAAAATTTCTGAAAGTGATTTATCTATCCAAGAAATGGTTGAAACTGCTTGGGCAAGCGCTTCTACTTATAGAGGTTCTGATATGAGAGGTGGCGCAAATGGATCTAGGATCCGCTTAGCTCCTCAAAATAACTGGGAAGTAAATAAACCAGAACAACTGTCTAAAGTTCTAAATACTCTCGATGCAATTGCTAGTGAAAGTAATGTTTCTTTAGCAGATACAATAGTACTTGCAGGGGCGGTTGGAATTGAGAAAGCTGCAAATATTGCAGTTCCTTTCACTCCTGGTAGAGGAGATGCTTCTGAAGAGCAAACTGATGAAGAATCATTTGCAGTCCTCGAACCGGTTTCTGATGCTTTCAGGAACTATCATAAATCAGGTACGAATATTGCATCTGAAGAAATGATGCTTGATAAGGCTCAATTACTAGGGCTAACAGCTCCTGAGATGACTGTTCTAGTTGGAGGCATGAGATCTTTAGGTATAAGTACAGACGGATTAGGTGTTTTCACTAATAATTCCAACGAACTCTCAAATGATTTCTTTGAGACACTTCTAGACATGTCAGTTCAGTGGAAACCAAATGGTACTGGTAATTCGTATGAGGCCACTGACAGGATATCAGGAGAAAAGGTAAGAACAGCTTCTCGATCTGATTTAGTTTTCGGCTCTAATTCTCAATTAAGAGCAATAGCTGAAGTTTATGCTAGCTCAGATGGTAAGGATAAATTTATTTCAGACTTTATTTCGGCATGGAATAAGGTTATGAATGCCGATTTAGTTTCTTAGAAAATTATATAAAAGGACTATTGTTGATTAACAATAGTCCTTTTTTTTGTCTTGTAGTATGTTGTTCCAAGACCTATATCCAAAAAAGATAATTACTAAGTAACCAATAAATAATAGACTGGTGAGAAAAAGATCTCTGGACATGAACAAAAACACAGATATGAAGTCTATTACAAACCAATAAATCCAATTTTCTATCAGTTTCTTAGCAACCATATAAGTGGCTACAATAGCTCCCCAAGTTGTTAAAGCATCAATGAAAGGTAGCGCTGCATCTGTATAATTTTCTAGAATATATCCCGAGGTCAATGTGAGTAGTATTATTAAAAGTAATGCTATTAAGTGATTTTTCTTGTTCCAAGTTTGCACTACCAAGACATCGTTAGTTCTCCATTGTGACCAGCCATAGAAGGCCATAAATAAATAAAATATTTGGAGGTATGCCTCCATATACAAACCGGCAGAGTACATTATAAAGAAGTAAAGAATAGAGCTAACGCCCGCCGCCAACCAACAAAAAATATTCTGTCTAACAGCCAATAGAAGATAAATTATGGCTGAAGAAACAGCAATTATTTCCATTAGATTTTATTAAAATTCATACGATAAGGAGAATCCAAAATGTCTTGGATCTCCATGCCTTTCATATAAAGTATCTACAAAATTAGGTGGTTCATTTCCGAAATAGAAACCTCTTAGAGAATAATATTCATCAAATAGATTTCTTATCCAAAAGTTATAAGTAATATTATTTTCCTCATATACAAGGTTCAAATTAGTCAAAATATAATCATCAGACTGATTGTCATGTGAGTCTGAATAATAAAAATCACTTTTTCCAGTAAAATCAATTAACACTTCAAGCTTTTCTGTAAAGCTCCATCCTAAGCCTGCTGAAAAGCTATGACTCGGGGCATGTGCCTGCTCCCTTCCTTCAAGGTCTGGTCTGGTAGTGTAATTCTTAATTTCAGTCTCTAAGAGACCAATGTTCAAGAAGAAATTTAAATTATCAGATATTTCACTATTCAGGCTGAGCTCAACACCGTAATTGATTCCCTCAGCAGCATTGCGTTTAAGGAATAGGAAAGTATTAGGATCTTGAGGATCCACTTGCGAAGAAGATAGAACTTGTTGATCTTTCCTATCGGAGTAAAAGAAAGCCAAATCAATATAAGTCCTTGAATCAACAAAGAATTTATTTAATCCAATTTCGTAATTTATTAGATACTCAGGAGAATAATTAATTATATCTAAAAAACTGGAGCCATTTAGTCCTGTCCCTAAGTTAAAACCGCCCTGTTTATATCCTTTTGCAATACTCGTATAAAGACTTGTATTTTCTGAAACTCTATTAGTTAGAGTAATCTTGCCCCCGTTCATATTATCAGAGGGACTAAAGACTTCTCTGTTTGAATCAGAATATCTCGCCTTCCAATTTTCCCATCTAAGTCCAAAAGATAGTTTGATATTCTCGTTAAAGGAATAATCAATATTACCAAATATTGATTTGCTTTTTGAGAAGTAATTGCTGGAAAAAAGAGATTCGCTACTGAAAATCCCATATCCATCAAAAGGATCACCATACATTCCATCATCTTTTTTTTGATTTGATTCATCTACTTCAGAAACTGAGAATCCTAAAACCCAATTAATTTCCCTAACTTGATCGTTATACTCTGGATTCGATAATAGCCTGAACTCTATATTTGATGTCTCTCTATTTCTTAAAGTTTCCGAGAAATAGTCATATATATATGGATCATGTGATTGAGCATTACCCCAGTCTGCGTCATAACTAAACACTACATCAGTATCAGTTTCTGAAAATAATAACTGATATGAATTATTAGCATTTTCAAATTGAAGATTTAATCCAAAGGCATCAGAGACTTGTGAGTCCATTCCCGGTCTATCCGAAAGAGTATTCAAAGAACCGTCAATGGTCCAGATATCTGAGGGGTCATCAAAATCATTTCTGAAATACACTAAATTAAGTAATGCATTGTCCGCAAAATTCCATTTAGTTTTAAACCTTAAAGACTGCTCATCTTTCCTTGAAGTATCTGATTTATTAAGAAATAGATTTTTTCTAAAGCCCTCGAAATCTTCTTTGTTGAAAGTCAATCTAGATTGAATATCGTCATTTATTGGGAAATTGATTAGTGCCCTTATGTCTTTTCTACCAAAGTCTCCCAAAATCACTCCGCCTTTAAGTTCAAAGAGATCTTCTGGATCTTTGGTTTTGATATAAACCATTCCTGCTAAAGCATTTGCGCCCATACGTGAGCCTTGAGGTCCTCTATAAACTTCGATTTGATCTATATCGTATGTAGATGCTATCCCCCCCTGACCAGAGAAATCGATATCATCGATAAGAAATCCAACAGAAGAGTTTGGAGTTCCTTCATATCCAGAGCGCTCTCCTATTCCCCTGATCTGAAAGTATCTTGGTCTAGAGTCACTGGCTGCAAAATTTAAATTTGGTACAGAATAAGCGATGTCCTCAAAATGCTTATATTGTTTCTTTTCGATTTGCTCATCAGTAATCAAGACAAGGCTTGCTCCTACCTGGCTTAAACTAGACTCTCGCCAGTCACCATTAACGGTTATCTCTTCAATTGTTTCAGCCTGAAGAGATAGGTAAAAAAAGGAAAGTATAAGAAATAGATATTTTTGTTTTAGCATGCAATTCCTCCGCCATTATTGTATGGATCAGGTTCAAAGAGTTTCTTAAATTTTTAAGATCTCAGGCTTATAGCCGCCCCTTTGCAGTTGAAGATATCTTATCAAACTACAGCCTTTAATAAACAATTAAAACAAATCAGAGATAGTTTTCTAGAAGTAAAAAATGTATCATTTACGTCTACGCTCTCCAAATAAAAATACATATCTAATCTTTAATGACTTTTTCTGAGATTTCAGACGAGAATACAAATATACAAATAAATATTGGCGATAAAGTCTCAATACTTTTTGATCAATCTAAAAAACCTAACAGTTCAAGTAAAGTGCTTGCAGCAACTCTGATAATTGAGCCTCAAGAATCTATACAATTAGATCTCGAAGACAAAGTATGGATACAAATAGGAGAAAATATCAGAGTTTTTGGAAGAAAAGCTGATAAAGATAATGACTCTCAAAATGAATTATTATTTGATCTAGACAATATTATGATCGACGATTTTAAGATGACCAAAATGATGTATGCAGGGGTAAATCATCCGCACTACAATCTTAAATCAAAAGAAATCAATACATCAGTAATTAAAGAATTAGCTAAACAATTATAAAAATGAAAATAAAAGAATTAAAAAAACTTATCGATGGTTGTCATGTTGAAGATCTCAATAATGAACTAGAGGCTATTGTAATCTCTAAAAAGAATAAGATATTTGTATCTGATAGCATAAGACTTGATACAGATTCTGGAAGGTTGATTATCGCTACCCAAGATTCTGAACAGTTTAAACTTAATAAGTTTAATGCAAAAAAAGAGATGGAGTTTGCTAAAAAAATGGTCTCCAAAAGGACCGAAGAGAAGACATTAGATATTCACTCTTAATCTAAATACTTTCCAAGTTCTTCCTTTGCTATTGTCCTAAGATGCACTTCGTCAGGACCATCGCCTATTCTTAAATACCTTATAGAACTATAAAGACTAGCCAGAGGGGTATCTTGAGAAACTCCCGCGCCGCCATGAATCTGAATAGCCCTTTCTATCACCCTTACTGCCATACTAGGAACTTCTACTTTAGGTTGAGCAATTTCACTCTTAGCTTTTTTATTGCCTAAGGTATCCATCATATATGCTGCCTTAAGCGTTAAAAGTCTGCACATTTCTATCTCGTTACGGCACTTGGCTATAACATCATAGTTTCCTCCCAGCTCAGCCAATGCCTTTCCAAATGCTTTTCTGGAAGAAGCCCTTTTACATAAAAGTTCTAGGGCTAGTTCTGCAGCTCCAATTATCTTCATACAGTGATGAATCCTTCCAGGCCCTAAACGACCTTGAGCTATTTCAAATCCTCTACCTTCACCTAAAATTATATTTTCTTTAGGAACACGGACATTATTAAAAGTTAGATGAGCGTGGCCGTTAGGAGCATGATCGGATCCATAAACTGTCAACATTCTCTTAAGCGTTATGCCTTCTGAATCCTTTGGAATAATAATTTGAGACTGTCTTTGATGTTTAGGTGCATCAGGACTTGAAACTCCCATAAAAATCATAAATTCACAATCAGGTCTTCCATAGCCTGAAGTCCACCATTTTTCTCCATTTATTACGTACTCGTTACCTTCAAGGGTGATAGTGCTCGAAATATTTGTTGCATCAGACGACGCCACATTAGGCTCAGTCATGGCAAATGCTGATCTTATTTCTCCATTAAGTAAGGGCGTAAGCCACTTTTCTTTCTGGTGATCGCTTCCATATTTATCCAAGACTTCCATATTACCTGCATCTGGAGCTGAAGAATTAAACACCTCTGAAGTCCATCCGACACCCATTATTTCTGCTAGAGGTGCAAATTCAAGATTAGTTAGACCATAGCCCAAATCCCCGGTCAAAGAAAAATTCCATAACCCAAGATCTTTCGCTTCTTTCTTTAATTCATAGAGTACTTGAGGCACTTGCCAAGGATCTCCAGATTCTCGAAAAGTTGCCATTGCGTCATTATATTCTTTCTCTCTTGGCCTAACTCTTGTGTCAATAAAGTTTGAAACAAGGCTGATGATCTCTTTAGTTTTGTCAGTGTGTTCAAAGTTCATAATTAAATAGAAATTTTATTAATAAAAAAATGATAACATCAATTTAACTATTGGAGAAAATACTATGGATTTCAGAGATTATTCCTTAAAGGAATTAGCAAATAAGATTCAAACTAAAGAAATATCTGCTAAAGAAATGACTCAAGCGGCTCTGGATAATATTGATAGATATGACGTTAAATTAAATGCTTTTTGTGCTGTCAATCATGAGGATGCATTACTACAAGCTGAATATATAGACTCACTTATAGGAAAAGGTGAAAAGGTAGGAAAACTTGCAGGTATCCCCATTGGGGTTAAAGATCTTGAGGATGCTAAAGGCTTTGTGACTACTTTTGGTTCTGAACTACATGTGAATGATCCTGTTGCAAAAGCAGATTCAATTTTAGTCCAAAGAATGCGGGATCAAGGATGTGTAATACTCGGCAAAACTAATACACCTGAATTTGGACATAAAGGAAAGACAGATAACATTCCTTTTGGTTCAACAAAAAACCCTTGGAATCTTGAGAATTCTTCAGGTGGTTCTTCAGGTGGAACATCATCTGCTTTAGCTTCAGGTATGATTCCACTTGGAACTGGTTCAGATGGGGGTGGCTCTATCAGAATCCCTGCTGCCTTAGGAGGTCTGGCAGGAATTAAAACCTCTCAAGGAAGAATTCCGATTGGAGGTGATACTCCTCCTGGATCAGGCTTATTAACTGTAAAAGGGCCTATGGCAAATACCACAAAAGATAATGCGTTAGCCTTAGATGCTACCGTAGGGCCTCATCCCACAGATATTTTTTCGCTTGAGGAGGACAATACTAATTGGTTCGATCAGTTAAATGAAGATTTACCAAAAACTGCTATTTGGTCATCCACAATGGGGTTTTCAACTGTCGATAAAGAGGTGCTAGCTGCTTGTGAGGGGGTAATAAACTCTTTAGCAAATGCTGGAGTAGAAATAATAGAAAAGGAAGATATATGGGAAGAAAATCCTGTAGATGCTTGGATGGTTTTTTGGGCTGCGGCATGTGCAAGAAGACAACAACACCTCATAGGAACTAAAGAATATGAAAAAATAGATCCTCTTCTAAGATATTTTATAGAAATGGGAACTTCTATGGATGCTGCTTCTTATGCGTCTTCTATTGATGCTTGCCATAAATTAGGTTTTAAACTTCAACAAACGCTTGAAGAATCTCCTTTGATTATCACTCCAGCAACCTGCGGGCATGCTCCTAAACTTGAAGGAGATGGATTCGTAAATGGTAACGAAACACCTGCATGGGTTGATTTCACCATGGGAATAAATATGACTAGAAATCCAGCTGGAGTAATTCCAATATCTGTTCTTAATTCAGGGCTGCCTGCATCAATCCAAATAATAGGAGGACAAAGAAAAGATATAGATGTCCTACAAGCGATGTATGCTTTTGAAAAGGTGATCAATTTCTCGGAAAGAGCTAATGGCCATGAAGGCACCTAACGTTCCTATTATAGATCTAAAAAATGCTTCAAATGATGAAAAGCAGATACAGCTGCTGGATGCGGCATGCAGAGACCATGGATTCTTTATTCTCAAAAATCATGGCATGCAAAACCAAATTGATCATATGTGGAAACTATCAGAGTGGTTCTTCTCACAAGACAGAAAAGATAAACTGAAACTATTAAGATCAGAAGAAATTCCCTTAGGATTTTATGATAGAGAGCTCACTAAACAAAAAAGAGATCTCAAAGAGGTTTTTGATTTTATGGAGACTCGAACAGAGCACGATATCAACCAATGGCCTAAAGAAGGTTCTTTTAAGAATTCTATGCAAGATTTTTTTATCAAGTCTTCGGGAGTCGCAAATAAAACTTTGGATCTAATCTTAACTTGCTTGGGCCTACCTGAAAATAATTACGTTTTCGGAGACTCCCGAACAAGCAATGCAAGGTTAAATTATTATCCAGTCAATGATCCATTAAGCGATTTAGAAAAAAATAAGGTTAATGAGCTTGGGGATATGGCCTTACATCACCATACCGATCCAGGAATACTCACATTACTCTTACAGGATATGACGGGAGGCCTGCAAGCCAAGTCCAAAGAGCATGGATGGATTGATATTCCTCCAGAGAAGAATTCGATTGTAGTAAATCTTGGAGATGCTATGCAGGTATGGACAAACGATAATTATGTTGCTGCCATCCACAGAGTCGTTAAAAGAACATCCGATCCTAGGTATAGCACTCCGTTTTTTTTCAATCCCAAAAGTGAATCAATTATTGAGCCTATTCCGGAGATTTCTAAAGAAAATCCTATTTATAGGCCCTTCACTTGGAAACAATATATTCAAGGTAGGATTGATGATAACTATAAAGATTTAGGGCAGGACGATATTCAAATATCTAATTTTAAGATCTCTAATCCTCAAGCATAGTGGCGTGATTCCACCAAGCTAGATCCGAAAAGGCTCTAAGATCAAGTTCGTGCGTCCAGGCAGAGCGATGTTGCTGAGCCAGATGGTAATAAGTTTTCGCTATCTCTTCTGGTAAAAGCAATCCGTCGTGCTCCATTCCCTTTGTTTCTCTTAATTGCTGATACATTTCGGCACCAAGCATTTTTCCTAACGTATCAGGTGCGTCTACAGCTCCATCGACAATAATATGAGCAACATGTATACCTTTGGAAGAAAATTCAGCATTTAATGATTGGCATAGCATTCTTCTTCCGGCCATTGCAGCAGCATGTGAATGCTGTGTTGCATTACCCCTCATAGCTGCAGTTGCTGAAGTTACAAGAATAGTGCCCTTCCCCCTGTCGACCATAAGCGGACATAGAACTTTAGCTACTCTAAACAAACCAAAGCTTGCCATTTTCCACCCCCACTCAAATTCTTTATAGCTTGTTTGACTGAGAAGTTTCATGCCAGTTTGAGCGCCCAGGTTATAAACAACTACTTCAATGGGACCCACTTCAGTTTCAACTTTATTAATTAACTCTTCGAGAACATTTTCTTCTATAGCATTGATCAATTGGCCTGAGGCAGACCCTCCAGAATTTTCTATATCTCCTATAAGCCTATCCAGTCCTTCCTGATCAGATCGTCTACACAAGAAAGAATGATAGCCTTCACTTGCAAATTTTTTAGCTACAGTTCCTCCGATTCCAGCTCCTGCGCCTAGAACTAAACATACTGGTTTCATAATATTTCTCCTTTATCTTTAACTTGAAGTATCTACTGGTTGAGCAGTATGCATTAAAGTTGCAACTAATTTTCCTTCTAAGTTATACATTCTACCTTCCGAAGTAGCACTTCTTTGCCCTAGCTTTATAATCTTTACTTCCATATAAGCCTTTCCAATTTGAAGAGGCCTATGAAACAAAATATGTAAATCCGTAGTCATAGGAGCTTTTCTTTCTTCATAGCCAGAAATCATTGCCGCTGAAGTTGCATCATCCAAAGCCGCAGAGATCATACCTCCCTGTACAAAACCCATAGGATTTCCGCATTGATTGTTAAATATACAAGAAAACTTAATTTTCTCGTATTCAATAGATTCAAACTTCAAATTGAAAAATTCCATGGATGGGCCAAAGAATTCTTTGTTAAATTTTTTTAATCTTTCTTCCATGATGCCTTCATCATAAGAGAAAATTAATGACGATAGCAATCTTAAGATTTGAAAACCGTCACACTTGTGTCATGACAATAGCTTGAAATGCTTTATTTTGCTGGCTTAAGAAGCAAAAAAATATTAATATTTACTTTCATTTTCACTAATTTCAATACAAAAAATATGCATATAAATCTAAGCAGTGATGACCTCGCATTTAGGGATGACGTAAGGTCTTTCTTTGAAGAAAATAAAATAAAAGCTGGAGAGGATTACTTCTCCTGGAGGCTAGGATGGTTCGAAAAAGCCAGAGAGAAAGGTGGCTGGGATGTTCCAAAATGGCCTGAAAAATTTGGCGGACCTGGTTGGACACCTACCCAACACTATATTTGGGAGCAAGAAACTGCAAAAGCAAATATACCATTTGATCTCCCTTTTGGATTAGGTATGTTAGCTCCTATTCTGATGAATTATGGGAATGAAGAACAACAAAAACGATTCATGCCCGATATTCGAGATAGGAAAGTGAATTGGTGTCAGGGTTACTCTGAGCCAGGAGCTGGATCTGATTTAGCAAATTTAAAAACCAAAGCTGTTCTTTCAGAAGATGGTAAACACTATATAGTAAATGGCTCCAAAATTTGGACTACATTAGCTCATGTTGCAGATTGGATTTTTTGTCTTACCAGAACTGATGATTCGGGCATAAAACAACAAGGGATAACTTTCTTACTTTTCCCAATGAAACAAGAAGGGATAGAGGTCAAGCCCATCATTACTTTAGGAGGTTCGCATACAGTAAATACAGTACATTTTACAGACGTAAAAGTTCCAGTTGAAAATATGATTGGAGAAGAAGGCAAAGGTTGGACTTATGCCAAAGGCTTGCTAGAGCATGAAAGAACTGGCCTAGCCGGTCTCTCAAAATCATTAGTTGAGCTAGAACAACTAAAAGACAATGCAAGGTCTGTACAACGAGGGAATGGAAATCTTATGGATGATTCAAGCTATAAATCAAAAGTGGGAGAACTCGAAATAGACTTATTGGCAACAGAATTTACAGAATTAAGAAGCTTAGCTTCTGCTGCAGCTGGCGGTGAACCTGGTCCAGAATCTTCTATCTTGAAATTGAAAGGCACAGAAATAAAACAGCGTATTGCAAAGTTAACAGTTGAAGCTAGTGGTATTTATTCTTCTGCATGGGGTGATAAAAGTGCCGGACCTGCATTTGCTAAAGGAGGTACTGCCGGATACCTTAATAGTAGATACTTCACTATATATGGTGGAGCAAGCGAAGTTCAAAAAGACATAGTTGCGAAGAAAGTTCTTGGGTTAACGAAGGGAAGTTCAAAATGAATTTTGAATTGTCAGAAGAACAAAAAATGATTCAGCAAAGCGTTGAACGCTTTGTTCAAGAAAATTATGATCTTACCAATAGAGTCAAAATCAGCTCTGAAGATCCTGGTTATAGCAAAGAATACTGGGGCTCTATGGCTGATCTAGGTTGGTTGGGTCTAGCATTTGATGAGGAGGATGGAGGATTTGGTGGTAATCAAATAGACACATTAGTTCTGATGGAGCAATTTGGTAAAGGATTAGTCCTAGAACCCTTTCTAGCCAACATAGTCCTAGGAGGAGGAATAATCAAAAGAGCCGCTTCGCCTGCAATTAAAGAATCAATTATTCCAAGCTTAATGGAAGGAAAGTTACAGATAACACTTGCTTATGCTGAAGAACAAAGTCGATTTGATATTGAAGATGTCGCTACAGCCGCTCGAGAAGAAGATGGGGGATTTATTATCAATGGCAAAAAGTCGATGGTCTTAAATGCTGAATCAGCAGATAAGATTATTGTTGTTACAAGAACTAGTGGTAGTCAAGTTGATGAGAATGGGATTTCTTTGTTCATCGTCGATGCTTCCTCTGAAGGTGTCGAAAAGCAAAATTTTCCTACAGTAGATGGATTGAGAGCATCTGAGATTACTTTTGAAGATGTAAAAGTTTCTTCAGAAGCTTTGGTTGGGGAAAAAGATAAAGGATTCAAAATACTCCAAGCAGTTGTAAATGATGCGATTCTTGCTTTATCTGCAGAGGCTGTAGGTGCCATGGAAGTGCTCTATAAAGATACGGTTGAATACACACAACAAAGAGAACAATTTGATCATGCATTATCAGACTTCCAGGTGCTCCAACACAGAATGGTAGATATGTTCATGGAATATGAACAATGCAAATCCCTCTTATTTAGAGCTACACTAGAAACTGTAGAAGACCCTGACCTTGCCCAAAGAACCGTACATGCTCTTAAACATTTAATAGGTAAGTCTGGGATATTTGTCGGAGAGAGTGCTGTACAGCTTCATGGCGGAATGGGGGTTACTGAAGAACTCAGAATAGGTCACTTTTTTAAAAGATTATTAGTTATAGATTCTCAGTTCGGAAATGCTGATTTCCATCTTGATAAATTTACAAACCTTTAATCGTGAAAACCATACTTTCAAATAAGAATAAACTAAATAAATTTTTAATTATTTTTCTTTTTCTTTTTTTGGGTGGTTGTGCAAATTCTTCACTTCAACCAGATACTTATGATCGATCTTCAGTTCAAAAAATTTCCAATGTATTATATGGAGAAGTAGTTTCTTTAAAGAATGTTGTAATTGAGGGGAGCACTACTTCAGGCAGTATTGTGGGTGGTTTAGTGGGTGCAGCAACAGGTAGTAACGTAAGCGATTCAAAACCAGAATCAGAAATCGGAGCTGTTTTAGGTGGAGCGATAGGGGCAACGATAGGCGGAAATTTGTCTAAAAATCTTCAATCCAGCGATGGGATACAACTTACTCTAAACATGGATGATGGTCGAACCATCTCTGTCGTGCAGGAGGTTGGGAGTTATAAATTTTCTATAGGCGATTTAGTAGAGGTTATAACTACTAAAGGGAAAACAAGAGTTTCTCCTTCTGGGATTAAATAAAAATCTTTTAGAAGGTAAAAGCGGTCCATAACGAACCGCTTTACTTCTTTATTAGTTATCTTGTGAGAGAAAACCCAAGTTGGCTTTGAACGAGTCTTTCTTCTGAAAGATCTCCTCTAGCTAGGACCTGACCAGCCTTATTGAATTGAAACCTAGTCACAACATTTTGCTCGAACTCCAGATCAAAAGTTGTATTCAGACTCTTATGCCAATGCCAGACATACACTAAGTTTTCTTCTTTATTGGAAGCAACTTCATTTATTCTATGCTCAATAGTAGTCCAGTTATCTTCGTCGGCTTCGGTTAAATTCTCTAAGACTTGAGCCTTTGTATTAGAAGAGTTAACAATTCCTCTAGTAACAGAAATATTCTTTCTTTTACCATCTCTCAAAATTACTGCATTTACTGCTTTCCCTGGTTGACCAGAAAATGCAAGCTTCTCATCATCTATATTTTTTTGGTTTACTTCAACTCCCTCAACTGAAACAAATTCGTCTCCAGGTTTTAATATGCCTTCTGCTGGACTATTGGCTATCACTCTTTGAATTACCATTCTTCCTTCACCAAGGTCGGGGTTCCAATTAAAACCAAATCCAACAAATCTTCCGGGATAATTAAGTCCCTCTTCCGCCATATTCTCTTTTATTGTGGCTATCATTTCTTGCTTGCCAGTATAGGAAGCCTGAATCCAGTTTTGAGCTGTCATTTCATTTGAATGAGAAGAGCCTGATTCATGATGACCAGCGAATAAACTATTCATTGCTAGTGATAAGAATGTAATAGTAATTATAGAACGAGTAGATTTCATATTTAATCTCCTTTTGTTTATGAAAAAATAATATAACCTATTAATTATAAAGATAACACTCTGCATGAGTTTTGTTTTAGATAAGATGATGCAAAAAATAAGTTTTAATTAATGAATATGAAAATACGATTTGTTCTCTCCTCAATGTTTATACTGTCTTTAATATCATGCCAATCAACAGATAAAACTGAGATAGATTTATATCTCGAAAAAGCAAACACATACAAAGCAGAAATTACTCGAGATACTTGGGGTGTTCCGCATGTTTATGGAAAAACAGATGCTGATGCTGCATTCGGTCTTGCTTATGCTCATGCTGAAGACGACTTTCTAAATACAGCAGAAAATATGTATCTCTATAGAGCCCAAATGGGTTTAAAGGAAGGAGCTAGTGGTGCAGTTCAAGATTACTTAATAAAAGTTCTTAAGATAAGAGAAAGAATTAAAGAAAAATATATTACAGAGGTAAATGAAGACGTAAAAAAAGTTATAGAAGCCTATGCAGCAGGAATAAATTATTGGATGATCAAAAATCCTGATAATAAATATAACCACTTCTTTCCATTAACTGCAGAAGATATTGTGGCTGGATTTTCTATACAAAATCTATTCTTTTCAGGCGTGGTAAGTTCCATAGAGAAGCTACAAAGGGAATCGGATATAAAAGAGGAATATACAAAGCTATATAGAAATGAACAGTTTGTAACTGGCTCAAATGTTTTAGCAGTCAACTCGAACAAAACCATAGATGAATCAACAAGGATAATAATTAATTCTCATCAGCCTCTAGATGGACCTCTGGCTTGGTACGAAGCGCATATTAGAAGTGATGAAGGATGGAATATGATGGGAGGTCTCTTCCCTGGATCTCCATTTGTCTTTGTAGGTTTCAATGAAAATATTGCCTGGGGATTTACTGTAAATAAACCCGATCTATCAGATAGTTATCTACTTGAAATTAATCCAGAGAATGATGATCAATATCTGCTAGATGGGTCTTGGCAAGATTTTGAAAAAGAAGTAATTGAACTGCCAATAAAGATATTTGGACCCATTAGGTGGACTGTTAAAAGAGAAGCTAAATTCTCTGCTCATGGTCCTGTACTCGAAGTTGGAGACAAACAATATGCTCTAAAGTTTTCAGGTATGGAGGATATCAAGCAGGTAAATCAGTGGTTTGCGATGAATAAATCAAATTCGCTTCAAGAATGGAAAAAGGCAATGAGGATGAGATCTATAATTTCATTTAATGGAGTTTATGCAGATAAGGAAGATAATATATTTTTCCTCCACAACTCTTCCTCTCCTCTTCGTATGGAAGGAGTTGATTGGAGTAATACAATTGATGGCACACGATCTGATTTGATATGGAATAAGTATGTTGATTTTGAAGATATTCCTCAAATTACAAATCCTTCTTCAGGGTGGATTGCTAGTACTAATCAGGATCCATTTAAGGTTACAGGTTCAGAAGATAACTTAAACCCAAAAAACTATTCTCCTACCCTTGGATTGCAGACAAGGATGACCAATCGTGCCCATAGGTCAATAGAGTTATTTAATGAGTATGAAAAGGTCACCGAAGAAACTTTTGACTTAATTAAGTTTGATAATAAATATTCAAAGCAATCTAGATCTTATAAGTATATTTCAGAGCTGTTTGAGCAAGATTTTGATTCTGATATTTTAAACCAAGCAAGAGATGTCCTTAGAGAATGGGATTTAGGGACTAATCTTGAGAATACTTCAGCCGCACTTGGCGTATGTGTTTTATCAAGCGAATGGATATCTGAACAAGGACAAAGAATCCCCCAAGAGCCTGAAATTTCTTTTAAAGAATGTGTTGAAGAGCTATCAAATACATATGGAAAAGTAGACCCGCTTTGGTCTGAAAGAAATTTCATAGTGAGGGGTGACAAGAAGATATCAGTTCAGGGAGGTCCAGATGTTCTAAGGGCCATATATGGAAGAAATGATGACTCAGGAGACTTAAGTGCAGCTGGTGGAGATGGTCTTTATATCCATGTGAGCTGGGATAAAAATGGCCTTCAAAACTCTAAAAGTATTCATCAGTACGGAAGTTCGACACAAGATTCTGATTCCAAGCACTACAGCGATCAAATGGACTTGTATGTTGGAGAGAAATATAAGCCAACCTTCTTTGATCAAAAAGATTTAGCAAATAATACCGCTGAGTCGTATTATGTTCCTTAGTAGTTATAATTTTTGCAGTCGATCATGAAAGATAAATTCAATAAGTTTCTTAATAAAGGTGTCAACAGAGGTCTTAGTTGGACTACGGTAGCAAGTGAAAAGCTACTTTTAGCCTTGATTGGCATATCAACTTGCGTTGCTTCTGCTAACTATCTTTATGAGATGCTCATAAATCAAAGAATAGAGTTAGCCGACTTATTCATGCTGTTTATTTATGCAGAAATATTAGCCATGGTAGGAGCTTTCTATAGTACAAATCGTATTCCAGTTACATTACCTATCATTGTTGCTATAACTGCTCTATGCCGTCTCATAATCATGCAATCAAAAGATATGGATGGAATGATGGTGATGTGGGAATCGCTTGCAATCTTAATTTTATCGGGAGCAGCATATCTGATGAGCATGAAAGATAAAATGAGCTTAGACAAGCTAAAAGACAATATTGATAAAGAACAGGCTAAAGATAATTCTTAAAACGCTCTTTTCTCCATTCTTGAATAATGTCATTTGATTCCCCTTTTCCGTACCATATCTTATCTGACTCATTATTTATCTGATGGACTTTAAGTTCTTGTAAACCAGATGGAGAGTTATCATCAAAGAACTCTTGCATAAATCTATAAAAATTTTTTTGATCCCTTAGCTCTTGCAGATAAATGGACTTTCTTTTTATCTCCTGAAGTTCAGTAAAATGATAAATATAAAGAAAAGTATCCTCTGCATTAATAACATCAGTAAAAATTTTACTTTTTATATCGATCCATTGCTTAAATTGATCTCTAACTTGAGACATTTCTAAATGCTCCAATGACTCTCCGTTTTCCTCAGAAAAAATTACCTTAAACTTTTCATATGTCCTCTCTATGTCTTCCTTAACACTCATACAAAAATAGTCTCTCGATTAATTGATAAATTTGGAGATAATTTTATCTACCAACTAAAAGTGATAATACTATTTAGATAACAAATGGTTACAAGGAAAGTAAGTAATGTTCTTAATGACCTATAGCCTTTATCTTGCATTTGATCAGACACTCTAAGTTCAAATAAATAAAAACCTAAGAAGCTTACCAGACCTAAACAGAGGCTGTAATAAAGAAACATATTAGAAATCGAGATAATAAAAAATCCAATTAAAGAAAAGAAAATGCCTATTATTAAAGAGAATTTATGGTTATAAGCATTCTCCCATCCCCAAGTAATTCCTCCTAAAAATGAAAGTACCACTGCACCATAAAAAGACAGAAGAAGAGTAAAAACATATCCTTCAGGAAAGGTGCTGAGTAAAGGTAAAAAAGAAAATACGAAAAAAGGTATCACGCCTAAATATCCTAATATTTTTTTTGTCTTTAGATTCATAAGATTCTTATTTAGTTATGAAGTAACCAATTTACTATATCTTTAAAGGCCCTTTTATCTTGAATAAGAAAAAGATGCCCTCCTTCATAAAATTCTAATTTACTGTCTGTAATTTGACTATGCATGGCTTCCATATTTTCTACAGGGGCTATGCCATCATATTTTCCACCTAATAAAAATACTGGTATAGCAATACTAGATAAACTTTCGTAAGTATTATGCTCCTTCCTGGCTATAAGCTGTTTAAGAAGATTTTTAGAATCTGGTTTATGGGCCAACCTTGTTTTGGCATTATCTTTAATAGAATTCCATGCTTCTGTACTTTCCTCAATCCAATCATCGGTAATTCTTAAATCATTAATTTTAATGCTAAGTTCTAGTTTTTCATCTTCACTTAAGTCCTCCAATTCATCTAAAGGATAAGAGGACCCTCCAGCACCACCCGATGAAGTACAAGCAAGGACTAGTTTACTTACCCTAGAGGGATGTCTTTTTACTAATTCTTGAGCAACCATCCCTCCAAATGAAACTCCCATAACCGGGATAGCTTCAATAGACAGCTCGTCAAGAAGGTCTGCTGCATCATCGGCATATTGTTGCATTGAATAATCACCAGTGGGTTTCGATGTTTGCCCAAGACCTCTCTGGTCATAACTTAAAACTTCAAATGCATCTGATAAAGGAGAATGTAATTGGTTGGGTTGATTTCTTAGATCTCCGCCTGTTCCTCCTATATATAAAAGAGGTCCATTTGTTTTGTATGCACTCTTTTCAAAATATATATTAAGTTCTTTTGTGCTTATAATGGTCATGCGCCTCTAGTATAAATTAAAGAAACACAAAATATGAAAAAGGCTTATATTTCAATAATATCTATTTTTTTAATAATCGCTCCAGTTGCATCTTCTTCCAATGAGTTCAATTTACTTATCAAGACTTGTAAAAGTTGCACCTGGATTATCTATCCGCAACCCTTTCGTTTGAAAGAACAATGCGAAATTGCTCGACAAGGCATATTCCTTAAAGGTATGACTAAATGCCTAAGGAATGATGAATTATGACTTTGTGGACTAAAGATAAATCATTCAATTGGTACGAAAGTAATGACTGGATAGTAGGCTGCAACTATCTTCCTAGTAATGCCATTAACCAGTTAGAAATGTTTCAATCAGAAAGTTATGATACAGAAACGAATAAAAGAGAACTCACTTGGGCTAAAGAATTAGGATTTAATACCGTAAGAGTTTATCTGCATGATTTACTGTGGGAAGACTCCAAGAATTTTAAGAAAAATCTTAATGATTTCTTAGGAATATGTGAGTCCTTAGACATCAAGCCAATGCTAGTACTGTTTGATGATTGCCATCGACCCTATCCGAAACTTGGAAAACAACCTCTACCTGTTAGGGGTGTGCATAATTCAGGCTGGAAGCAGAGTCCCGGAATGGCTTTAGTTCATGAAATAAATGAAAACCCTGAACACGTTGAACTGCCGAGAATTAAAAGGTATGTAAAAGAAATACTCACTGAATTTAAAGACGATGATCGAATTCTAATATGGGACTTATATAACGAACCTGGACAGTTTGGCGTGGGAGATAAATCTATTACTTTATTAAATTTTGTATGGGAATGGGCCTTAGAAGTTAGACCGTCTCAACCTCTCACATCATGTTTAGATGGCTCAGTTGGGGACGAAATCATAGCACTTAACGCACTAAACTCAGACATCATCACTTTTCATACTTATGAAGGTGAGAAGCTTCAGGAGACGATAGATAAATTGCGCAGTTATGGAAGGCCTTTGATTTGTACTGAATATATGGCAAGAGAATTTGGATCTACCTTTGAATTTAGTCTGCCAATCTTTAAAACCAACAATGTTGGTTGCTTTAATTGGGGTTTAGTTGCAGGAAAAAGCCAGACTCATTTTGGATGGTCTACGATACTTGACCTTAAAAAGAAAAAAGATGAAGGAGATTACATCTTAGAAGGTGAGGATATTCCAGAACCTGAGGTTTGGTTCCATGATATTTTAAGGAAAGATGGAACTGCTTTTAATGATAGTGAGATTGAATTCATAAAAAATATAACTTCAGATAAAAAAATAAGTTAATAATTAAAATATTTAATGTGATGATCTATATAAAATTCTTTATATTTCTATTATTCTCCTTTTTTAGTTTTGGACTATTTTCTGCTTCAGAAAACAAGAAAGTTTTATGCGAACTAGAGGGCAATTATTCTATTACCTATGAAGATTTCAGACGAAATTATTTTAATGAGGCCGTTGAAATTGCCAAGAATGTAGCAGTAACAACCACTCAATCTATCTTTTTTCTCAATAGGGCAAAACAAACGCTCAATAAAGATGCCTGGGATAAAAATAAGATTGACGTTACTCAGTACTGGTCAATAGATGAATCATCCGATGATCTTCTCAAGCTAGACTATGTAATCGAACCCGCTCCGGTATGGATAACACAAAGTGCCTGGAATAAAGAACAAAAAGAAACTGGTATTTTGGTTACCCATTTTATAGAAAATGGTTCCCTTCATCCTGGTTACCCAGAATATAAAGTTGATATCTATAGACTCAGTAATGAAATAAATTGGTTTACTGGTAAAGCCAAAATTAAAGGCGATATATGGCTTAAAAGAGTTGATGGAAAAAGAGGTAAAGATCCTAAAATAGAAATCTTGGCTAAAGGAAACTGCGAGAAACAAGAAAGAAAGTTTTAACTAGAAACTCTGAACTATCCAGAAAGAGATAGGGATTATCATTAACCAAACTGAACAAGCTAACAAGGAAGGCCTGACAGTAATTTGTTTCAAGCTGTCTTTATTAATCTGAGTTCCAATACAAAATAATCCAGTCATTAAGCAAATTTTATTAATGTCTTTAAGGTAAGACACTGTAAGAGTATCTGGCTCTATAAGGGAATTAAGGAAAACTGCTGCGATAAAAAAAACAACAAATAGAGGAAGTCCAAAACCCTCGGATTTACTTCTATAGAGCCAGCCAGCAAAAACTACTAAAGGGACTATCCAGACAGTTCTGGCAACTTTTAACGTTGCCGCAACTTCAACCGCAATATCTCCAATAGAAGAAGCAGCGCCTACTACTGATGCAGTGTCATGAATTGCAAGTGCAGCCCAAGCTCCGAACTGTCTATCACTCAACTCTAAATACTCATTAGCTAATGGGAAAAACAAAACAGCTATGGCGTTTAATAAAAATACTATCGTTATAGCTGTAGTTAATTCTTCTGGCTTAGCTTTTATTGAGGGAGCAACTGAAGCAATAGCTGTTCCTCCACAAACAGCTGTCCCCGATGCTAGTAAGAAAGTAAGCTTTTTAGATACTCCTAGTAACCTGCCAATTAAGATAACTGCACCAAAAGACAAAAGAACAAAAGCAGAAATCCATAAGAAATAATCAGAATTTGTTTCGTATACATTTCCTAAACTTAAACTACCTCCTAAAAAAACTATGCCTGTTTGTAAAATCTTTGATCCATACTTCTGTGTAAAAAAATCATCTGGCAACTTATAAAATAAAGCCAGTAACATTCCTAAAAATAATGATACAGCTGAATTTCCTATCCACAGACTTATAGCGAGAATTAATAAAGTTATTAAATATGGCATCATTTATGTTGAGATACTCAAAAAAGCTAGGAACTAATCATATCACTTGTTATTTTAAATACCTTCTAATGGTGAATTTATAATGTAATATCCAGATATGATTATGCATAAAAAGTATCTTAGTCTACTAATATTTACACTAGCTTTATCCGCTGAATCGTCTCAACTCAATACTCAAATGACGAATCCCCTAATGGAACTAATTGTCCATAAAACTCCAACATGTGGATGTTGCAAAATGTGGGTGAATCATATGGAAAATAATGGGTTCGCTATAAATACCCAAGATCATCAAAGTCTATTGAAAATAAAGGACAATTTGAAAATAGAACCTCAATTTAGATCTTGTCACACAGCTGTTTCTTCAGAAGGATATTTTTTTGAGGGACATATTCCTGGCAAATATGTTAGTAAATTTCTCAAAGAAAGTAATCCAAAAGCCATTGGTTTATCGGTCCCAGGTATGCCTTTAGGCTCCCCTGGCATGGAAGTTGAAGGGCGTTTTACCCCTTATGATGTATTAATACATTTCAGAGATGGGACAACAAAAGTATATGCAGAGGTAAGGGAATAAGCGTAGATTGAAGTGGTGGGCCCGGGAGGACTCGAACCTCCGACCAATGGATTATGAGTCCACTGCTC
>CAJWDT010000004.1 GCA_913031395.1 uncultured Gammaproteobacteria bacterium | reverse complement strand
AAGACAATAGATTATCTAGAAACTAGAGATGATATAAATACTGATAATATTTTTTATATGGGTATGAGTTTTGGTGCACTATTTAATACTCATACTTTATTATTTGAAAATAGATATAAAGCAGCTTTGCTTTATGTAGGAGGCGTGTTCCCTAGCTATCCTCCCTTAGTTGATGGATTGAATCATATGCCTAGGATAAAGATTCCTTTTTTAATGCTAAATGGAGAACAAGATTATCTTGTTCCCAAAAGCTCAGCTATGTTTTTCTATGGCTCTACTGGAACCCCGGCTGAAGATAAAAAAATTATTTTCTATGATTCTGGACATTGGCCTCTTCCCAGGAATCAAATGATAAGAGAAACTCTTGGTTTCATGGAAAAGTATACTGATTAGTATTAATTAGAGTTTTGGAGTAAATCTAATTCTCTAAATTCATGCTCAATAGAAAGATCTATTAATTTTCTCCACAGAGGCTCAGATATACTTTTATCTAAACCGCATGACTCACCAAAAGTGGAGACTTTAGTTACAACATCTTCGATTCTTTCTTCATCTATGATAAGTGATTTATCATTCTTAACTAGAGCAGCCATTTCTATGCATTTTTGACGTCTGGCTAAAAGCAAAACTAATTCCTTATCGAGAAGATCAATCTCTTCTCTTACTTCTTTCATCGTTATCGTCATATTGGTAATTTAGAGGTTATAAATTTGGTGGGCATTATATATCACTTCATTTTATTCTTGCCCTTAAGATTTAATCTATATAAATTAAATCTATGGAAATAATTAAAGAGTTACAAGAACTTCAACCTGAGATGCAAAATTGGAGAAGGGATATTCATTCTCACCCTGAGATAGCCTTTGAGGAACACAGGACAGCAAAGATTGTTGCAGAAAAATTAGAAAGCTTTGGTATAGACGTTGAAACTGGAATTGCGGGAACAGGTGTCGTTGGAACACTAAAAAGAGGAACTGGTAATCGATCTATCGGATTAAGGGCCGACCTTGATGCTTTGTTAATAAACGAAGCAAATGAATTTGAACATAAGTCGCAGAATCCCGGAAAAATGCATGCATGTGGACATGATGGACATACCACTATGCTCTTAGGAGCTGCTAAGTATCTTGCTGAAAATGGAAACTTTGATGGAACCATTAACTTTATTTTTCAACCGGCAGAAGAAAATGAAGGTGGTGGAAAGGCAATGATAGACGATGGATTATTTGATAAATATCCTGTGGAATCAGTTTTTGGAATGCACAATATTCCAGGAATGCCCGTGGGGTCATTTGCAATAAAGCCCGGACCAATTATGGCGGCATTTGATATTTTTAACGTCAAAATTATTGGTAAAGGTGGTCATGCTGCCATGCCACAGACAACGATAGACCCAATTATTATTGGAACTAAAATTATTGATGCTTATCAATCAATAGTAAGCAGATACATTAATCCGCAAGAACCAGTAGTTCTAAGCGTAACCCAATTTCACGGAGGTGATGCTTATAATGTGATACCTAATGAAATTGAAATCAAGGGATGCACAAGATGTTTTTCTTCAAAGGTACAAGATCAATTGGAAGTTCAGATGCAGAAGATCACCAGTTCTATTTGTGCTGCATATGGTGCAGATTTTGTTTTTGAATTTGAGCACAGATATCCTGCGACTGTTAATACAAAAGAAGAGGCTGAACTGTCTGGAAAGATTGCTCAAAAAATATCAGGAGAAGCGATGGTTAATCTTGCCCCTACTCCGAGTATGGGATCTGAAGACTTTGCGTACATGCTTCAGGAAAAACCTGGTAGTTATATTTGGATTGGAAATGGAGATGGGGAGGGTTCATGTATGATTCATAATCCAGGATACGATTTCAATGATGAAATACTACCTATAGGAGCTACTTACTGGGTTGAAATGGCTGAAGAATTATTATCGCCGATTAGCTAATTAAGTTTCTTTTCTTAGAGGGTTAGGTCCATAAAAATTATCCTCGTCGCCTTCGTTGGCCATGTAAAAGATAAATAGAAATAGAGCCATCAAGGATAATAATTCGAATATAAAAATACTTGGTAATAAGCCTGGGGCTATTTGGAGGCCTACATACCACCATCCAGATTTTCCAATATCATGAAACCTTCTCACTGAAAGAGTTATTTGCGGAATAAAAGTGATTAAGAATGCCATTCCAATCCATGAAGTAAAAAAAACTTTAACTAATTCGGAAGGATCATTATCTTTTGACTGCGCTAAAGAAAGCGCTGATTTTAGATCTTCAAAAGAAATACTAATCGTCAATAAATATAAAAGAATACAAAAAAGGAAGAACCACCAAAACTCGGATCTAGACGCCCTTCCAGAGAAATTAAAGAAATTCCTATATGCTGAAACTACTGAGTCAAAGAAATTCATGTTTTAAAAATGAAGAGTTATTTATAAAAAACTTGAGGGAGAATGGTAGCCCGTAGGAGAATCGAACTCCTGTTGCCTGGATGAAAACCAGATGTCCTAACCACTAGACGAACGGGCCGAAAATGGGCATTGTATGGAGGCTAGCCTTTAAGGTCAAATCTATTTTATTATTCGACTGTAAAGTCATTGTTTGTAGAGCGCGTGAACACAATTCCGGCTACAAGAACAGCACTAGCAATCATACCAATCCAAAAAGCTTGAGTAGTTATCATAAGATAGACGTCAGTTATATCTACAACGCGAGCCTCTTCATATTGAATTGGAAAACTATCTGCTCTGGACCAAAAACCAAGTCTATTTTCTATGAATTCTTGTACATTGTTAGCTTTAAAAATAATACCTTCCAAAACCACCAAGGCCACTAAAGGAACTACAGCGCCAATGACAGGTTTTTTAAAATAAGTACCTGACAACATTAACCATAAAAAAATTGGTAAAGACCATAGGGCCTGAGCCCAAAGGCTGAAAATTATCCTAAACCAATCTGAAATAAAATAGCTTGTCCAAACATAACCAAAAGGAACGATATCATTCGAGACAAAATAAATGGAGACACTAAGTGAAGCCACTAATTGCAGTAATATTAGATTCGGAAGGACAAGTAATGGAATAACAACAACAATAAAGACTAATTTAGACATGACTGTTGTCAAATCAGAAACAGGTAGTGATCTCCAAAAAATTAGACTTCTATCTTTCCTTTCATCAGCAAAAGTAGACAAGCTATAAGCCAATAACCCAAATCCAACGGTTAACAGTATAGGTAAACCTAGAACCACGAGTCCTGCCCTGATAACAGCTGTTTTAGCTTCGGGAGATGCAAGCAACATGCCCTCTTTGTATTTTTCGTCATAAACATCAGTAGAAAAACTGAAATTTGTTGTTTGAATATCAGTTAGCCCTAAATAAACTGAAATGATTACGGCACACAAAACCAATGCAACAATAAATGGTGCATATATGAAAGCCAACTTATGCTCTTGAATCTCTTTACGAATCATGGTGAAAAGAACTGTCATCATGCGTTATCTCCATTCTTGGTCTTATCCATTATTGCCATAAATAAGTCAGCTATAAAAGGGGGTCTAACTTCTCCTAAATCAGATAATTTTTCATGTTCAGTGTCCTCAAAAAGTAAAACCTCTCTCCCAAGTTCGACTCGTTGATGTATTGGTCTTAAGGATTTTGCTCTTTCAAGTGAATCTCGATTTGGTCTTAATTCTAGAAATTTCTTATTAATAGACTCAATTGAATCTTGCATTACGATTCTACCTTGATTCATAAATACAGCATCTGACAAAACTCCTTCTATCTCCTCAACTTGATGAGTGCTAATTAAAATAGTTTTTTCTCCATCATAGTAATCTTCTATAAGTTGAGAATAAAATTCCTTTCTGTAAACAAGGTCGAGTCCCAGAGTAGGCTCATCCAGAACTAAAAGTCTTGCGTTTATAGCCATAACGATAGACAAATGGAGTTGAACAACCATTCCTCTAGACAATATTTTTACTTGGGAGGATCTCTTTATGTTGGTTTTTGAGAGAATAGAATGACATTTTTGTAGATCGAAACCTGGATGGACTCCGTCTACATATTGAAGGATTTGATCTACTGTCATCCATTTAGGCAACACAGCCACGTCGGTTATTGAACAGACTTCTTTGAGTAATTTATGTCTATCTTTTCTTGGATCAAGCCCTAAAACTTCTAGGTTTCCTTCGGTATTAATCAGACCTAATACTGATTGAAGGAAAGTCGACTTACCTGCTCCATTTGGCCCTAAAAAGCCTAATATTTGTCCTGATGTAACCTCGAGATCAATCCCATTCAAGGCATAGCTATTATCGTAATTCTTTTTTACGCCATGTGCTTTTACTACTATATCTTTATTCATGATTAATTCTTTTTTAGCAGTTCAATTAAATCTATACCTAGACTATCAGCTCTTCTGATCGTATTTGGCCATTCATTTTTTAAAAACTTAGATTTTTCTAACCTTAATAACTCTTTTTTTGCGTTATCAGTTATGAACATTCCAAGTCCTCTTCTTTTTTCGACAATATTTAAATCTACAAGTTCCTGATATGCTTTCGAAACAGTTAAAGGGTTCACGCCACCTTCAACGGCCATTTGTCTAACGGAGGGAATAGGATCACCTGACTTTAAGACATCGTCGATGATTAACGAAACTACATGGTCTCTAACTTGCTGATATATAGGTTGATCGTTTGTCCACTGCATGGGGGATTCCTTCTAATCAGTGTATTACTTTAGTAATACACACACAAGCTTATTGCTTCAACTTCTTTTGTATTGTGGCAAATAGTCCTCTGAATATATTTGCCTCCATTACATCAATATTACTTCTCTTAAAGAACCTTCTTACTCTTAAGAGTAACTTTCTAGGATTATCAACATCATAAAATTCAACTTGTTGCATGAGCTCATCCATATGATTGATAAGCATTTCTGTTTGTTGAGTATTTGCCAATTCTACATCCCAGTAATTTTTATCTTCTGTATCAGATAAGCTCGCTACACGAATTTCGTAAACCAATATTTGAACTGCTTGAGCTAGATTCAAAGAAGAATAATCTGGGTCGGTTGGAATATGAACATGAAAGTTGCACAAACCAAGCTCCTCATTTGTAAGTCCCCTATCCTCTCGACCAAATACTAAAGCTACTTTCTGTTGTGGTAAATTTTTTACGACTGTTTCAGCTGACTCTTTGGGATTTAAAATAGGCCATGGAACTTTTCTATCTCTAGCACTAGTGCCTATGACTAATTCACAATCAGCTACTGCTTGTTCAAGTGTATTAAATATCTCAGCTTCCTCTAGTATGTCCTTAGCAGCTTTAGATCTATAAGTAGCAACATCACTTGGAAACTCCTTTGGCTCGACCAATATGAGTTTTCTAAAGCCCATATTTTTCATTGCTCTTGCAGCTGCACCAATATTTCCTGGATGAGTGGTGCCAACAAGAACTATTTTCACAGTATCTAGCAATTCAAGTAGAGTATTTTTTTTATCATCCATAGCGATATTCTATCAGGGGAAGTGTAGCAATATGTTAGGATGCGCAACTAATTATGGAACCAAAAGTAAATATAGCCCTTGAAGCTGCACGAGCAGGATGTAAAGAGTTGCTCAGTTTTGCCTATAGACTGGATCAACTTGAGATAAAAGAAAAAGGACCTTCTAACTTTGTTACTCAACTTGATAGAAAAGTTGAATCGATAATCATTGATTCTTTAAAATCAATCTACCCTCGCCATACCTATATTTCAGAAGAAGTAGGAAGAATAGAAGGTTCGGGGAAAGATATTGAATCTATGTGGGTCATAGATCCACTTGATGGTACAACAAATTACATACATGGCTTTCCTTACTACGCTATTTCAATTGCTTATGTAGAAAAAGGTAAAACATTACATGCATTAATTATAGATGTAGCTCGGCAAGACGAGTTCACAGCCAGTTTTGGAAGAGGCGCTTACCTAAATAATAGAAGAATCAGGACTAGCAAAGCTGTAGGGCTCTCAGGAACACTCCTAAGCAATTCTTCTCATGATACTGATAAAGGAAGAGTCAGACACGATAATATGTCCACCTTTCGGTCTCTTTACTCAAATGGTCTTACTATTAGAAGAACTGGTTCAGCTGCCTTAGATATGGCAAATGTAGCTGCTGGAAGACTTGATGGCTTCTGGGGAAGTGGACTAGGCATGTGGGATATCGCTGCAGGTGGTTTACTTGTAAGAGAAGCAGGTGGACTGGTTAGTGACTACTTAGGCAATCCTGATTATCTTGCTGGAGACAATATTATTTGCTCAACAAACAAGTGTTTCAAGCCAATGCTTCAGTCAATAAAGCCCTTCACTACAATAGTTGAAGAAGGCTAAGGTAGAAGATTTTCGTCTGCATTCTCCGGTTCCTCTACTTTCAGGTGGTCTTTATTAAGACCCATCATTATTAAAGCATTTGCTGCAATGTAAATAGAAGAATAAGTACCTACAATAACCCCAAAGATAAGCGCTAAAGCGAAATTCTTTATAAGCTCGCCACCAAGAAAGTACAAAGAAAAAAGCACGAGCAGAGTTGTTAAAGAAGTTATCAATGTCCTTCCTAAGGTCTGATTCAATGAAGTATTGATAATCTCATGTGTACTATCAGATTCCATGGATCTTAAATTTTCTCTTATTCTATCCGACACCACAATTGTGTCGTTTAAGGAATAGCCAATTACAGCTAATAAAGCGGCTAACACAGTAAGATCGAACTCAATTTGAATAAGTGAGAATATACCAATAACTACGATCACATCGTGTATGAGCGCAATCACTGCAGCGCCAGCGAACATAGACTGAAATCTAAATGCAATATAGAGCATCATAAAGGCGAGAGCTATAAGCATAGCAGTGCCTCCATCATCTCTTAATTCACTGCCGATCTGAGGGCCTACATACTCGATTCTCCTGAGATCTATTTCCTGATCTAAG
Source organism: uncultured Gammaproteobacteria bacterium (assembly GCA_913031395.1). GTDB lineage: Bacteria > Pseudomonadota > Gammaproteobacteria > Magnimaribacterales > Magnimaribacteraceae > Magnimaribacter. The sequence continues at coordinate 59,186 of CAJWDT010000004.1, read as the reverse complement.
CTCGAAGAGCTCAGTAATGATACTATTTCAGAACCTAAGCTATCACTGACTGTTCCTGGTAGCTTAATCAAAACTTCTTTGCTTGATCCAAAATTAGCAACTTGAGCTCCTTCAAAACCACCTAAAACTAACGTTTGTCTTATTTCAGATATATTGGCTGAATCTGGATAACTTAATTCAACCAAAGTGCCTCCAGTGAAATCCAAACCGTAGTTGAGATCTTTAAATAACCAAGATCCAATTGATAAGATCAAGAATACTGAAGAGAAGATTAAAGCAATTCTTCTCCATGCTAAGAAATCTATATTAAAGGTCATATTGATATCCTCTCAAGATTTTTTCTAGATCCATAGATAAGATTAACAAAAGCACGGGTACCCATGATTGCAGTAAACATCGAAGTAATAATTCCAATCGATAGAGTGATAGCGAATCCTTTTACAGGACCAGTACCATAGGAAAGTAAAATCACAGCAACAATTAGGGTGGTAACATTTGCATCCCATATAGTTAAGAAGGCTCTATTGTAGCCAGCATCTATGGCCTCTAATGGCTCTCTTCCTTTATTCAGCTCTTCTCGGATTCTTGAAAAAATAAGGACATTTGCATCAACGGCCATTCCTACTGTTAAAACTATTCCAGCAATTCCAGGTAAGGTGAGTGTTGCTGAAAGTATCGACATAACAGCTACTAAAAGTACTATATTGAATGTTAATGCTAAGCTTGCCGCAATGCCAAATACTCTGTAGTAAAAAAGAATAAAAACCAATACAAGTAAGAGCCCAAGAATCATAGAAAAAATTCCTGCCTGAATATTATCTGCACCCAAACTAGGTCCTACAGTTCTTTCTTCTACGAAAGTCATCGGAGCAGCTAATGCACCAGCTCTTAACAATAAAGCTAATTCAGATGATTCACTTGGACTATCTAATCCGGTAATTCTAAAAGTTGTTCCTAATGCAGCTCTAATAGTTGCAAGGCTTATTATTTCTTTTACTTCGTAAGATTCTTGGACTGGAATTTGCTTTCCTTCAACATCTCTCTCATAGACTGTTCTAGTTTTTTGTTCTACAAATAGAACACCGAGTCTTTTTCCAATATTTCCTCTGGTTGCTCTATGCATTTTTGAACCACCTTCACCATCAAGAGTTATATTGACTTGAGGGAGCCCATTTTCATCAAATGAGGCTTGTGCTGTAGCAACTTGATCGCCTCCTAATATAATTGCATCTTGAAGGAAAGCAGGAGCACCCATACCGTTTCTATAAGGGTAAGAGGTTTTTCTAGATCTAGGGGTATCCATTTGTGCCTCTAAATGAAATTCCAATGTGGCTGTTTTTCCTAGTATATTTTTTGCCTCAGCTGTATCTTGAATTCCAGGCAATTGAACAACAATTCTTTTCTTTCCTTGTCTTTGTACGATGGGTTCTGAAACGCCAAGTTCATTTACCCTATTCCTTAAAGTTGTTAAGTTTTGATCTATAGCATCAGATTCAATTTGTTCAATTTCTACATCTGATAGGACTAGTCTCAAGGACATTGCGTCAGAAATTAATGGAAAGTTAAACTGCGAATAGTTATCGGAAATAAATTCCTCTGCCTTTTGCAATACATCAGGATTATTAAATTTTAAGTAGATGGAGGCATCTGACTCAACTCCGGCTTGGCTGTATCTTATCTTTTCTTCTCTAAAACGTCTTCTTAGATCTTGTAAAGTTCCATCTTGTCGGTTTTTAATAGCAGTTTCAGTATCAACCTGCATTAAGAAATGCACTCCTCCTCTTAAATCTAATCCCAATTTCATAGGGTTAGCACCAATATCCATAAGCCATTTTGGTGTTGTAGGGGCCAGGTTTAATGCAATGACAACATCATTTATCATTGCCGTTGAGAGAATGTCTTTAATTATCAACTGATTTTGATAACTATTAGTTCTTACTAAAACATAGTCTTTTTCTAATTCTATTTTTGCTTCAAGGTTTTGTTTCTCTATAAGCTCTTTTACTTTGTCAGCTAAAAAGGTATCTGCCGTTTGTGAACTACTTGTATATGAAATTTGTACAGCTGGGTCAGGAGCATATAGATTTGGTAAGGAGTAGATCACTCCAAAACAAAGAACTAAGAGGATTAGAAGATATTTCCAAAGACCGTAGCGTTTCATTTGCTATATAGACTTTAAAGTACCTTTGGGTAAAACGGCTGATATTGAAGTCTTTTGAACTTTTATCTTGGTATCTTCAGAAATAGATAACTCTAAATACTGATCACTTATTTTTGAAACCTTTCCGAGAATACCTCCTGCGGTAACGATCTCTTCCCCTACTTCTATGCTAGCAAGCATTTCTTGATGTGTTTTTCTTCTTTTATTCTCAGGACGTATCATCAAAAAATAAATAAGAATCATGAACCCGAACAACAAAAATAGTGTTGGGTCAAAAAAAGTTGGCGATTGTTCCATTTCTCTCCTCTAATTATTTATATTGGGGCTTTCAAACTTATTCCAAGTCTGCTCAAACTCTTCAATAAAGGGGTGCAATGTACCTCTTTCAATAGATACTCGCAAATTTCTCATTAGGTTTAGATAAAAAGATAAATTATGTATTGTCTGAAGAGTTGAACCTAGCATCTCCTTTGTCTTGTCTAAATGGTGTAGATAGCTTCTAGAGAAATTTTTACAGGTATAACAATTACAATTTTTGTCTAAGCTTTCTAAAGAATCTTTATGAACTGAATTCCTTATTTTTACCACCCCTTCAGATGTATACAAATAACCATTCCTCGCATGTCGAGTCGGAATTACACAATCAAACATATCTACTCCGCTTTCAACAGCCTTCACAATATCTAAGGGAGTTCCTACACCCATAAGATATCTGGGCTTATCCTCCGGCATTAAAGGAGCTATATGACTAACGATATTTCGAAGATGCTCTTTAGGCTCTCCTACAGATAGCCCACCGATGGCATACCCTTCAAAACCCATTGTCTTTAAAGATTCCAAGGATTGCTCTCTCAAATCTTCGTAGATGCCACCTTGAATAATGCCAAATAAACTGGATTTATCACTTTTAAAGGCTTCTCTAGATCTTTGAGCCCATCGTAGAGATAAATTCATAGAATTTTCAGCAATGGGCTTCTCCACTGGATAAGGGGTACACTCATCTAACACCATTGCAATATCAACTCCATAACCAGTCTGAAGTTCCATGCATGTTTCGGGGTCTAGAAAGATCTTATTTCCATTGAGTGGGGAAACAAATTCAACACCCTCCTCTGAAATTTTTCTTTTTTTTGCCAAGCTAAAGACCTGATAACCTCCAGAATCTGTAAGAATCGGTTTGTCCCAGCCCATGAATTCATGCAGACCTCCGTGAGATTTAATTATCTCTACACCAGGTCTTTCCATCAAATGATAAGTGTTTGAAAGAATGATTTCTGCATTAATTTGGTTTAGGTTTTCTGGGGTTAATGATTTAACAGCTCCATAAGTCCCAACAGGCATGAAAGCAGGTGTCTGAAATATACCATGCAAGGTTTTTACTTCTCCTCTCCTGGCGCTACCTTCCTTCTTTAATAAACTGTACATTCTTTAATCTTGTCTTTTTAGAAGCATTGCGTCTCCGTAACTAAAAAATCTATATTCATTTTCTATGGCATGCTTGTATGCTGCTTTGATTCTATCAAGTCCTGAAAAAGCACTCACCAATAATAATAAAGTTGTTTTAGGTAAATGAAAGTTAGTTATTAAATAATCGGCTACTTTGAATTTAAAACCAGGATAAATAAATATATCTGTTTCTCCCTCATAGGATTTTATCTCATCAAATTTACTATAAATAGACTCTAAACATCTCAGACTAGTAGTTCCTACACAAAAAATTCTTGAATTGGATAATAAAGCCTCATTTATAATTTTTGCATTTGATTCTGAGAGATAAATTTTTTCAGAATGCATAATATGTTTTTTAACATCATTTTGCTTGATAGGTTTAAAGGTCCCTATTCCAATGTTTAAGGTTATTGAAGCAATATTCACTCCTTTATCTTTAATTCTTTCCAAGAGTTCGTTATCAAAATGTAATCCTGCTGTGGGTGCTGCAACAGAATTCATATTATTTGCATCTGCATATACAGTTTGATATCTAGCTTCATCATTGTCATCAGGTTTCCGGTCTATGTAGGGAGGCAAAGGAACAGTGCCAAAGCGATCTAGAACATCATCAATATCTTCAGAGAATTGGATTAAAGATAGATAACCATCCTTTTTAATAATGTCAGCAAATATATTTGTATTTGTAACTTGAAGTCTCTCAGATTCTCTTAAAGGTCTATTGGATTTTGTTAATGCTAAAGCGTTATTAGCATCTATCTTTCTTTCAATTAATAGTTCAACCTTTCCTCCAGAAACCTTTTGAGCTTCTAGCCTGGCCTTAAAAACTTTGGTGTCATTTATAACCAAAAGGTCACCATTTCCAAGATTATCAATCAAATCTGAGAACTTCTTATCAATCAATCGGTCTTCAGCAATCAATAATCTGCTGGAGCTTCTTTCAGACTTAGGCTCTTTAGCGATAAGCGCTTCAGGAAGTTCAAAATTGTAGTCTTCTATATCCAAGGATATCCTAAATGGTGCCGAAGGAGAGACTCGAACTCTCACACCCAAAGGGCGGGGGATTTTGAATCCCCTGCGTCTACCAATTCCGCCACTTCGGCTAATTAAAAGTATAATTACGTATGAATTTTACTATGAAAAGGTAAACTCTCCGCAGTTAAGTTTTGAAATACACAAAATGATTAAATTTCTCTCCAATAATTTTATTTTCAAATTTCTGAGTTTTTTTATCAAGCCATTAATTTCAGCTGATGTTAGATATGAAGGTAAAGAAGAATTTAATCAAAATTATAGAATAATCTATGCACTATCGTCAGAATCATTAATAGATCTAATCGTACTTAATAAGGTTTGTAAAAAACAAAATATAACATCACCCTTCGATTCCTTACCTAATTCAAAACTGAAGCAATTTGTCTCACTTAAAACTCCAAAATACATAGTTTCTGAGCAGAAATTTCAGAGACAAAAAACTTTCAATTTAGAGGAAATTCTAGAAGTTGAAAAAGATATAGTCATTATTCCTGTTTCAATATCTTGGGGTAAAAGACCGGATAAACAACAGTCACTATTCAGAATAATCTTTTCGCCATCATGGAGGCCAGCAGGTTCCATAAAGAAAATATTTAAGCTTTTAGTTCATGGCCGGAATATTCAAATTCAATTTGAAAAAGGTTTGCATGTAACTGACGAAATAGATTTGGAAAAAACCAATGATCAAAACTCCTTAATTTTAAGTAGATACCTGCGAGCTGTATTTAGAAAGTCTAAACAGGCTATGTTGGGTCCAGACATATCTCATAGACGAACTCTAGTTCAGTCATTAGTTAGAAACAGCCATGTCAGGGACGAAATAAAAAAATTATCAGATGGCAAGGTAAGTAGACAAAGACAATTATCAAAAAAAGCTTATAAGTATGCCAATGAAATATGCTCCGATCTCAACTATCCAATAGTAAGTCTTTTAGTAGCAGGTTTTACTTGGTTCTGGAATACTAGGTATGATGGATTGCATACAAAGAATATTGATAAAATCAGGGAGATTTCTAAAGAAAATTCCTTAATCTTTGTTCCATGTCATAGAAGTCATATAGATTATTGTGCATTGAGTTATTTGCTGCATGAAAATGGCTTAATGTTACCTCAGGTAGCTGCAGGTAATAACCTCAATCTTCCTATAATAGGTGGGATATTAAGAGGCGGTGGTGGGGTATTTATGCGCAGATCTTTCATGAATAATTCTCTCTATAGTGTTGTTTTTTTTGAATATATAAGAGCTCTTATGACCAGAGGCAGTTCCATAGAGTTTTTTCCTGAGGGCGGTAGAAGCAGAACGGGATTAAGCCTCCCTGCCAGACCAGGACTACTTTCACTTACCTTAAGAAGTTTCGCTTCATTAAAAGTGAAACAGGTAAAAGTTGTCCCTGTATACATAGGATATGAAAAAATACTTGAGGGTCAAAGTTATTTATCTGAATTGTCTGGAGGAAAGAAAAAAACTGAAAGTATTTTTGATCCATTCAAGGTTTTTAAAGATTTTCGAAATTATCTTGGCAATGCCTATCTCAATTTTTCTGAACCTATAGATCTAGAAACCTTTTTAAAAGAAAATGTAGGAGAGGATTATGAAATCCAATCACCACAAGAAAAACCTGAATGGTTAGATAAAGTTACTAATGAATTAGGTGAAAGCGTTACAAGGTCGATAAATAATTCTGTTGCAGTAACCTCTTCTAGTTTATTTGCTGTTGCACTTCTTACCGAGCCCACACAAACATTAAGTAAAGAAGATCTAACAAAAAGGATAAACTTTTTTTTGGGTCTTATTGAAGATACTCCTGACTATAAAGATGTCTGGCTTACTCAAAAAGATACTGAAGAAATAATTCTCAAAACAGAGAAATTAGGTTTCATTCAATCAAAAATGATAGGATCTAAAAAAATATATCGTCCAACTTCAGATCAAGTAGCAACACTTTCATTCTATAAAAACAATATAGCCCATATCTTTGTACTTTATTCATTAATATGTGAATCTGTTAAATTTGTTAATCGTGCTCCAAAGGATAAAGTGATTAAATTAATTCAAATGATTTATCCTATTTTTGCAAAAGACTTTCATCTCAAGAATAAGATGGTTGACGATATCTTTATAGAACAAGCTATTGATGTATTAATCCGTAAAGGGCTTCTAGAGTTAGAAGATGAAGTCATAAATGCGCCATCGGAACATAGTAGATATCGTGAAGAATATATTGCTCTGTCTAACCTTTGTGAACCAAGCTTGAAGAGGTTTTATATTGCAATGAGCGTGATTTGGAATAAAGAAATGATTCTCAAAGAAGATTTTAGAAAGGAGTGTAAGGACATAGCGAAAAAGCTTGAAGCGCTTGAAGGATGGCCTTATCCAGAGTTTTCTGACAGCGCAAAGTTTGATAATTTTCTTTACATGATGATTAGAACAAAATTTTTTAAAGAAGACGAAATGAACCTTCTTTCAGCATCTAAAATTACTAAAAAAGCTAAAATAGGATACGAGCAATTTTTTGACAAAGAGTTTACAGGATTCATAGATAAACAGCTTATTTAACGCTGTATACGTCATATCTAACTACTTTTCCTTCTATGGAGTGAGAAGGTTGAATGCTCTCTAAAAACTCCATATTTCTATGTCGCTTAACAATTACTTTTTGGGTAGCCTTTTTCAAAGATTCCTCTAAAAGGTTATCTTTACTTTTAGCATTGGATAAATCTCTTAAAGCTTGCATATGTTTCTTTGCTTTTGATTTATCTACACCTGCGAACATTGGATCTATATAAATGAGATCAAAATTTTTACATGCTCTTAAATATTCAATATTGTCTTTATTAAATACTTGGAATTTATCTATCAATATCTTAGATTTAAAATCCGTTGCATTGGTTAATCCATCTAACAATAATTCGTATACCCATTTTTCTTTCTCAACAAGAATTAATGATTGGCAAGATTTTGATTTAGCAATTTCAAATGCATCTTTTCCAAAACCTGCTGTCAAATCTAAGCAAGAAAAATTCTTGGTTAATCCCTTTAATGCCCTTCTAAGAAGCAAATCATCGTATTTATTTATCCAAGTATCGAAGTCAGAATAGATAGGTTTAGTATTTTTTTTTAAACCTCTTTGAAGGAATATTCTTGAGGCTGAACAGACAAGAAAATAGTCATCCTCGCAGAGGTTAGTGGAATTATCTTTATCTAAATCAACAAGCCTAAGATTTAGCTTGGTAGATAAGTTGATGGCTTTTTGTTTAAGGTTAACTGAATCAAACGTGAGGTAGAGGCTCATCAGAATAAAAAATAAATCAGAATCAAACCAAGAATTATTCTATAAATAATGAAAGGCATAAAACCTATCTTATTAATAAATTTAATGAAGAATTCAATAGTTCCGTAAGCAATCAAGAAAGAAATCGTAATACCTAGAAGATTAAATTGAGCGTATTCAATAAGATATTCAACATCTACCGTTACAAGCTGATAGGCTGCAATTGCTCCAATAGTAGGTATGGCCAGTAAAAAACTAAATTTGGATGCAGTCTTATTATCCAAACCTAGAAAAAGACCAGCTGAGATAGTAACACCCGACCTAGATGTACCGGGAATAAGTGCAAATACTTGCGACAGACCTATGATTAAGGCATCAAAAGAAGAGATATCGTCTAAATCTTTTTTTGCAGAAGGTTTTAATGTTGCAAAAAATAAGACAAGACCAAATATTATGGTGGTGATAGCAATAACTTCACTAGTTCTCAAATAAAGATCTATAAAGTCTATAAGAATGAATCCTAGTAATAATGTAGGAATAGAAGCAATGATTAAATTTTTAGATAACTGATTTTTAAATAATGATTTATCCTCAACAATTGAGGTCACAATAGAAATCAAGTCTTGTCTAAAATAAAAACAAACTGCCAATAGAGTTCCTAAATGAAGTGAAACATCATAAAAAAGGTTTTGATTAGACCCCAAATAATCAGAAAGCAGGATTAAATGAGCCGAACTGGATACAGGCAAGAACTCAGTTAGGCCTTGGACGATTGCGAGTAAAACTGCCTCTATATAATTCACTTTAACTTCTGCCAGCTATCTTCATCTGTCAGGTAAATGGGCAAAAATGTTTCAGGATCTTGAAGGGCATCAAATTTTTTTCTCATTTTAGTTATTTCTATTAAAGATGATGCTTTGGGAAATTCTTCTAAAAGTTCATTTTCTATACCTAAAAAGTGGCCGCAGCCCTGTCCTACAAAGGATGTACTCGATGGATAATTTTTAACAGAAAATAAATCTTTATAAAGCAATGAAAATTTAGATTCAATATTTCCTTCACTAAATGAAGACTCGCCCAAATAAATTTTATCCGAGGAAGCCTCAATGATAGAAACTACCAACTCTGATGATGTTTTTTTATGAGTTTCTAAAGCCAATAATTCAAGACTAGGGATAGCCAAACCTTTCAGACCATTAGCATAGGCTATACCTTGTGAAACAGCACATGAAAGTCTGATACCGGTATAAGATCCAGGACCTATACCTACTGCCACAGCATCAAGATCTTTAAAGGACAGCTCCCCCTCTTCAAGAATATCATGAATAATTCCGAAAAGTTTTTCGGTATGTTGTTTTGGAAGAGACTCGTGAAAATTATAAATTTTTTCTCCATTAGAAACTGCAACTGAACAATTATCAGTAGAGGTTTCTATGGCGAGAATATTGGTCAATTAACTTATTAATTGTTGAAAGATATTTTCTGATACCTCTTTAGGAGTGGATGTTCCTGAAACTTTTATATAATTAAGTGGCCCAGAAGAAGATAGAGAGGAATAAAATTCTATTAATGGTGAGGTTTGATCTTGATATACTTTTAACCTATCTCTAACTGTATCAGGTTTATCGTCTTCCCTTTGAATGAGGTCTTCTCCAGTTGTATCATCCTTACCTTCAACTTTTGGAGGATTAAAAATAATATGATAGTTTCTTCCAGAAGCGGGGTGCATTCTTCTTCCAGACATCCTGTTAATAATATCATCATCAGGTACATCAATCTCAACTACAGCATCTATCGCTATACCTCTTTGAACTAAAGCTTCAGCCTGTGGTATTGTTCTTGGGAAACCATCAAACAGAAAACCCATCGAACAATCGGGAGAAGAAATCCTTTCTTCTACCAATCCTACGATAACTTCATCGGATACTAATATTCCAGCATCCATTAAAGATTTTGCCTCTAAACCAAGTTTGGTGCCAGCATCTATGGCCTCTCTCAGCATATTACCTGTTGAGATATGAGGAATATCATATCTTTGACAAATCGATTCAGCTTGAGTTCCTTTACCAGCCCCAGGAGGACCTAAAAGTATAATTTTCATTTTTATTCTCCTATGACGAATGCTGTTGAAATGTTTTTTGTATCTGTGATGGTAACTTCTAAATTTTTTATATCTAAATCTTTTGCTATGATTTTTGTCTTGCCAAGCAGATTGATGTAAGGCTTTCCTTTAGGGTTTCTTAAAATTTCTATCTCCTTTAAGGAAACACCTTCAGAAAATCCTAGTCCCAAAACTTTAGATAAAGCCTCTTTTCCCGCAAAGTTATTAGATAGGTATCTAATCTTAGACAATTTACTTAATTTCATAATAATTTCTTTTTTCTCATTAGAGCTTAAAATTTTATTTTGAAATCTTTCTCCGTACTTAGAAAAGATTTTCGAAACCCTGTCTTTTTCTACAGAATCTATTCCTATACCTTTAATCATGTTAATTATTCTTTGTTAAGTATTTTCTAATATTAAGAGATTTATTACCTAGATGATAATCTAAAGCAGTTCTCATTATAATCTTAGAGGCGGCCCTAACAGATTTTTTTTCAAATTTGCCTTCGGAAAAATCAATAATATCCTTACCTAAAAAAGAAATCTTAGGTCTGTTACCCGCAGTGATGAAGGTGAAGCCTATATTTGGATCAAATCTATAATTGGTATCTTCTTTGAGTTTGTTATTTGTTTCAGCATCCCGGGTTAAGTCTATGCCATAGCCCATTTCTTGTAATAAAGTCATTTCAAAGTCTCTTAGGAGTAATTCAAGATTATCAAGATTATTATTTTTTGAAATATTCTCCAAAAAATTTTGGTACTTAAGAAATATAATTTCGTGAGGATCCTCTTTCTCAGTGGCTTTAGCAATAAGTTCATTGATATAAATTATGGAATTTAAAGATGCTCCATCTGAGAGAGGGTAATGATCTAATATCTCAGCAGAAGAAAGATTCTTTAACTCACTCTTTCCAGAGAGGGATACTGATAATCTTGAAACTGGAGTAAGAATACTGCGTAAAGGGCTTTTTGGCCTTTTGGCACCCTTAGCAACGGCATTGATTCTTCCAAAGGATTGTGTGAAAAATTCAACAATAAGGCTTGTTTCTTGATAGGGCCTGGTGTGTAAAACAAAAGCAGGCTCCAAAAGAATTTTATTTACTGATGTCATAACCCATTGAAGGTAGTACTGATTCGTTATCTGACCAGCCGTTCTTAACCTTCACCCAAATTTTCAACATAACTTTCGAATCCAAGAGATCCTCTAGCTCAAGTCTTGAGGCTGTTCCTATAGATTTCAATCTTGATCCTGATTGCCCTATAAGCATGCCTTTCTGGCTTTGTTTTTCTACATATATAATCGAATCAATATGGATAACTTTTTTAGCTATTGAGAAATTTTCTATTCCCACACTTATTCTGTAAGGAAGCTCATCACCTAACCTAGTAATACATTTTTCTCTGATTACTTCACTTGCTAAGAATTTTTCAGAAATATCAGTTACTTGATCTTCAGGGTACAAATGATCCCTTGATGGTAATTTTTCACTTATAGATTTAACTAAATCCTCAACTCCATTACCCTTAAGCGCTGAAATAGGAATTATATTGCTGAATAAATTTTCCTTACTTCTCTCTTCAATATAGGGCAGGAGTTGATTTTTATTCTCTAATTTATCTATTTTGTTAATCACTAAAATCACAAAAGTTTCATCAGAAATTGTTTTAAGTCTATTTAAATCTTCTTCACTCCAGCGAAGGTTATCAACCATATAAAGGACTATGTCTACTCCTCTCATAGCATTAGAGGCAACCTTGTTCATATATCGATTAAGTGCCCTCTTTTGTCCGGAATGAAATCCGGGCGTGTCCACAAATATTATTTGATTTTGCCCATTTGTTTTAATGCCTTGAAATCGATGTCTTGTTGTTTGAGGCTTTCTAGATGTAATGGCTATTTTTTGGCCAAGAATATTATTTAGTAAGGTTGATTTTCCTGCATTTGTCTTACCAACAATTGAGACGTAACCAGATTTTAATCGTTTCATTACTTTTGAATAAGCTCAAGCATATTGCTTGCCGCATTTAATTCAGCTCCTTTCCTGGTATTTCCTATACCTTGAGTTACCAGATTTCCCTCGACAACAGAACATGTAACTTCAAACTGATTTTCTTTTTTATCTGATATTTGTTCGTTTAATGAGTATATTGGAAGTGATTGGTATTGCTTCTGTATTAATTCTTGCAATGTTGATTTGGGATCTTTTAATTCCTCTTCTTCTACTAACTTTAGAAAATCATCTTTAAAAATATTATCCAAAACATTCTTTGTTTCAGAGTAATCAGAATCTAAAAATATTGCACCTATTAAAGCCTCTAGCACATTACCTAGTATTGAGTTACCTTGCAAACTCTCTCCTTTGCCCAACTTGATATGATTTGAAAGTTCAAGATTTATTGCCACTCTATGAAGATTTTCTCTACTAACTATGCTTGCCTTAAATCGAGTTAATTTTCCTTCTTTGAGGTTTCCATAAGTGTTAAATAATCTTTCCGATACATATAAATTTAAAATCGCATCTCCAAGAAACTCTAAGCGTTCATTATTATGAGACGATAGGCTTTTATGAGTTAAAGCTAATTGAAATAGTTCTTCATCTTGAAATGAATATTCTAGATTTGTGTAAGCACTATTCTTCATCTTATCTTTTGGTTTCTTGCCAAAGAAGGTAATTCAGAAAAGGATTTCCATTGCATCCAGATATAATCTGCTCTACCAATGAGATAGTCCTCTGAAAAATAACCCCAAGCCCTGCTATCTAAACTGTTATCTCTGTTATCACCAATTGCTAGATATCTTCCTTTCGGAACAATCCATTCATACTGTTCATATTCACTTAAACCAAGTGTTCTTACTATATGAACTGTTTCGTCTAGTGTCTCTTCGAGGAGAGTTTGTTGAGAATCAGATGAAATTTCTCTTTGATCTAATTTATTTCCATTAATCCAAATTTCATATCCTCTAATGACAACAGTATCGCCGGGGATTCCAATTATTCTCTTAACATACTTGATTCCCATAGGTACGCATCGACTTGATTGAAGACTTAAGAAGCGGTTCAGGAAAAGCTGACTTTCTGCGGCCGATAAGTTTGCGAGGTCTGGTCTAGCTTCAGTGGGTTGAACCTCACAAAGAGTATGTGGTGGTATAAATACCGCAACATCGTTTCTTTCTGGTGGATTAAATTTTCCGATCAGATAATTAGTTCCAGGAAATTTAAAACCGTAAGCGTGCTTGTTAACAAGAACAAAATCGCCTATTTGAAGACCTGGAACCATTGATCTAGATGGAATTTGATAAGGCTCGTAAGCAAAAGACCTTATACAAGTAATAATGATAAGAATAAAGAAATAAGACCTACTTTCAGTTTTAAGTTCATCAAGATTTAAGAACTTTCCTATGGCCCAAGAAATTGCTGATAAAAGAGACGCTATAGCCAATACCAGCCCGAAGTCTATATTGAGCGTAAAAATACGATAAAGTATCAATAAGGCCACAATAAACATTGTTGCACTTACAATATCCTTATATCTTGATTGTCCGCTCTTAGAAAATCTAATCCAGAGAAGGTATCCTACGATTTCGATTAGTAATGCAAGGGCTATTCCGGTATCCATAGCAACTAGTCTTTGACCTTTAAGACTGATAGAAATGCATCTTGTGGAACTTCAACTCTACCTATATTCTTCATCCTTTTTTTACCCGCTTTCTGCTTTTTCTGAAGTTTCATTTTTCTTGTGACATCACCACCATACAATTTGGCAGTAACATCTTTTCTATAAGCTTTGACTGTCTGTCTTGAGATTATTTTAGCCCCAATTGCTGCTTGGATTGCTACATCGAACTGCTGTCTAGGAATCACTTCTTTGAGGGCCTCAGTAAATTGTATGCCTTTTGTGTTTGCGACCGAGCGATGAGCCATATAAGCAAGTGCATCAACTTTATCTCCGTTCAGTAGTACATCTAATTTAATTACATCTGATTCTTCGTAACGATCTAAAGAATAATCTAGAGATGCATAACCTCTGCTTACTGATTTTAAACGATCAAAAAAATCTACAACTATCTCACTTAAAGGAAGATCATAAATTAGCTCAGCTTGACCTCCCACATATCTTAAATTTATTTGCTTACCTCTCCTATCATTGCAAAGCTTCATCACTGACCCTATGTAGGTATCTGGAACTAGAATATTTGCTCTTGCTATAGGCTCTAAAATAGTTTTGATTTTTGAAGTTTCCGGTAAAGCACTTGGATTTTCTACTCTCCTGACTTTATCATCCGTAGAAATAACCTCGTAAGCTACAGTTGGAGCAGTAGCAATGAGGTCCATCCCATATTCCCTATTCAGTCTTTCGGAAATTATCTCCATATGCAATGTTCCTAAAAAACCACATCTAAACCCTGCACCCAGTGCTTCTGAATGTTCAGGTTCATATTGTAAAGAAGCATCGTTTAAACATAATTTCTCAAGAGCCTCTCTAAAGGCTTCAAAATCATCTGAGCTCTGAGGAAACAATGCCGCATATACCTGAGGATTAACTTCTTGAAAACCTTCTAGATTAGGTGTTCCTGAGTTCGCTTTAATTATAGTATCTCCAACAGGTGCTCCTCGTATTTCTTTAATACTTGCACATATGAAGCCCACCTGACCGGAGTCTAGCTCATTGAGATCTTCAATCTTGGGTGTATACACTCCTATTTTATCTACTGTATGTGTTTCCTTCTTAGAAAAAATTTCAATTTTATCTCCCTTTGAAATTTTTCCTTTTACTACTCTTACAAGGGAAACAACACCTAAGTAATTATCGAACCATGAGTCTATGATTGATGCTTGAAGTGGTTCATCAATTTCAACGTTAGGTGGTGGTACTAAACGGACAATCTGCTCTAAAACCTCTTTTATTCCAGTGCCATTCTTAGCACTTATTGCAGGAGCTTCAGAAGCATCTACACCAATTATCTCTTCTATTTCTTTCTTTATTCTTTCAGGATCCGACTGGTCTAAATCTATTTTATTTAAAACAGGGATTATCGTAAGTCCCTCTTCTACAGCGTTATAGCATGTTGATAAAGTCTGTGCCTCTACTCCTTGTGAAGCATCGACAAGAAGTATCGCACCTTCACAAGCAGATAACGATCTAGACACTTCATAGGCAAAATCAACATGACCAGGAGTATCTATAAGATTAAACTGATATATCTCTCCGTCATCAGCTTTATATTTAAGATTTACTGTTTGAGATTTGATGGTAATTCCTCTTTCCTGCTCTAGTTCTAAAGTATCTAAAACCTGAGAGGTCATTTCTCGATCAGATAAGCCTCCACAAAGTTCAATTATCCTATCTGCTAAAGTGGATTTCCCATGATCAATATGGGCAATTATGGAGAAATTTCTAATTTTCATTAAGTGTAGCTCTGCTGTAAATCAGCTAGAGTTACTATTTTGACAAATTTAGACTGAGAATTCTCTTATTTCCGTTCCTAGAGACACCAATTGTTGTATTTCTTTCCATATCAAGTTTAGAAAGAACATCGCGAAATTCACTCACATTATTTATTCTTGTCCTTGCAAGTGCATAAATGACGTCCCCACGCCTTATTCCAGAAGTATATGCTATCCCTTCTAGATCGACCGATGTAACTCTCACGCCTTTCACAAAAGGCTTTTGATCTTCGTCATTTTGGTTTTCTACTGTTATGCCGAGTGCATTCTTATTGGTATCGTTAAATGCTATTGAGGGATCTTTCGGAAGTTCTCCGACAGTTACTTGAATCGTTTTATTTTTACCATCACGAAGTACCATCGCATTGACTTCAGATCCGGGCCTAATCGATCCGACTGTTAGGGGCAGATCTGATGAATAAAAAATCTCCTCTCCATCGAAGAATAATATGACATCCTCTTCTTCTAAACCTGATTTCTCAGCAGGGCTACCCTCTATAATCTGTGAGATTAAAGCTCCTTTTGGCACATCCATATCCAGAGCCTCAGCAAGCTGACTATTAATTTCTTGGATGCTTACTCCCAACCACCCTCTTGCTACATAACCATTTTCTTTTAATTGATCAGCCACATCCATGGCGTAATCTATAGGTATTGCAAACGATACGCCCATATAACCGCCAGATCTAGTATAAATCTGAGAATTAATTCCTATAACCTCTCCTTCTAAATTGAATAGAGGACCGCCTGAATTTCCAGGATTTATAGCAACATCAGTTTGTATGAAAGGGACATAAGTAGAATCAGAGCCATTAGGTATACTTCTACCTTTTGCACTTACAATTCCAGAGGTAACTGAGAACCTCAACTGAAACGGTGACCCTATTGCCACAACCCACTCACCGACCTTTAATTGTTTAGATTTTCCTATTTTAAGAAATGGTAGGTTTTCTGCATCAATTTTTAATAATGCAACATCTGATCTCTCGTCAGTCCCTATAACTTCAGCCTTAAACTCTCTTCTGTCTCCCAGACTTACTGTAATCTCATCTGCATCTTCCACTACATGATTATTAGTCAGCAAGAATCCATCATCTGAAATAAAGAAACCGGAACCTGTAGATACTACTGGTCTTGAATTTTCTCTGGGTGTGGACGGTCTAGGTTGCTGACCAAAAAACCTTTCAAAGAATTCATCGTATCTAGGATCTCCAAATCCTCTACCATAAGAATTTCTATTATTTACTGTTTTGGAGCTTGTTATATTTACTACTCCTGGTGAGGCTTCTTCTGCTAAATCAGAAAAGTTTGGGAGGTCTCTAGATTGAGCATATCCATAAAAGGACATAACGATAAGTGCAAAAATGATTTTGTAATTGGTCATATATTTTTTATTTAGTGAGCAAAAAATTTGCTCTTTGAAGAATTTGATTTTTCTTTTCTAGAGCTAAATCTCCGCTAATAGAAATCACATAAACACCATCTTCAGATCTTATATAAGATATTTTTGATGCCTCTATGATCCCTATTTTATTTATTTCTTCAATAGGATACAAACTTACTTTGAAAGTTTGTCCAGAATCATGGGATATATAGCTAGCCAAGGTCCCTTTGGAATTACTTTCTAAGTTCTGAAGTTTAACATTTAATCCAGATACAGCTCCATTCAAAACTTCGATGGCTTCAGGGCTCTCTATTGCTGTAAGTAGTTTTTCCGATGCTTGATCATAAAAAGATAATTCTGGTTGAGGAAAAAGTGAGTAGGTCATTACAGCAAAGAAGCCAACAAAAGATGCTGCTAGGTACTTTTTCTGAAGATAGAGAGATTTAGACTCACCTTTCGTTGCTTTTGGTTTGGTTTTGTTTAACTTTATCTTTAAAAATTCTGATAAATCCCTAGTATTAATCATTACATCATCTTCATTAAAAGTTTCTTTAGACAATTGAATATTGCGCCAAAATTCTCTGTACTCAGGATTAGATGAAATTTCTTCAAGTACTCGTCTTGTTTCGAACTCCGAAAGTTCTCCATCGGCCAAAGCAGATATCTTTTCTTTCATAATTACATTTCCTTTCATGATTTCATTTGTGTTTTGTTGGGATGAATCTCTTGCTTGTATTTCTTAATCGTTTCTTCTAAAACTTCTCTTCCTCGAAAAATTCTCGATCTAACAGTGCCTACTGGGCAGTTAACTATTTCAGAAATTTGTTCATAACTTAATCCTTCGAATTCTCGAAGAGTTAATGCAGTTTTAGTTTCCTCGCCAAGCCCATTTAAACTATCAAACAAAATTTCTTTTAGTTCATTTGCTTTAAGTATTCCATCAGGAGTATCTGTTTCTAATGAATCTATGTCGAAAGATCCATCATCTGATAGATCTGTTGCAAGTAATTCACCTTTTCTTTTTTTTGAGACCAAAAAATTTTTAGCCGTATTCACTGTAATCCTATAAACCCAGGTATAAAAAGTACTATCCTCTCTAAAAGAATTAATTGATTTAAATGCCTTTATAAAAGAATCTTGCACAATATCTTCTGCTATTTGAAGATCTTTTGAAAATTTAAGGGCTGTAGAAACAAGCCTCGATTGATATTTAATCACCAATAAGTCAAAAGCACGGTAATCTCCAGCTTTGACTCTTCGAACCAAAGCAAGATCTATGTCTTTATTTGAATTTTTCTTTCTTTCCACAGTCTCATAGACAGCCACATTGAATAAAAGTTCTTCAATTTAGCAGTTTTTTAGCTATCTCCATGCCTCCAAGAAAACCTATTTCCTCATCCCGAACGATTGCAATAGGAGCTGATTCCAAAACAATCCTCATTGTATCGCTACTTTCAAATACATCTCTGAAATCTTGATAATCTTCGGTCAGAACTAGTGAATTTATTATTGAACCTGACAAAAATACACCTCCCGTTGCACCCCAAACAAGAGTTACATAACGCAAATATGAAGCCAGAAGATAATTTAATAAGTTAATTGCTTGTAGTGCAGAAGAATCATTTCTTTTGGCAAGAATTTCTTCGTTAGTAAGTTTTAACTTTTTATCATTAGAGAAAAAAGTATAGAAACGAGATATTCCCTTTCCAGATAAGAAATCCTCATAAGTTGGCGCCCTACCCTCCTTTATCATGAATTCATTTATGATAACTGCAAGATTATCATTCGTGATTGCAGTAGAAATATTAATATGTCCTGCCTCTGTGGATATCACTTTATCACCTATAATTCCAGCAAGACCAAGGCCTGTTCCTGGAGAAATAAGAATCTTTGGGCCTGACTTAGCCCTTAGCTCCCCAATATAACTCAAGTGCCTTTGGTCTAAGTCAAGAAGAGCATGCGCTTGTAGTTCAAGATCATTAACTACTATCAATCCTTTAGGGAAAAAATTTTTCTTCAACTTTTGTTTGCTGAATTCTAAGTCAATATTTATAAAAGATATTGAATCTTCTGTTATTGGAGCGGCCACTCCGATGACTGCTTTCTGGGGATTGGTGACTTTATGTTCAGAAAAATAGAGGCTCAAAAGATCTTCTAAAGAATCGAAATTATTAATTGGATATTTTGCTTGATGAAAATAAGAAGTACCGTCATCAGTCATACAAAATCTTGCGTTAGTTGCTCCTAAGTCGGCTATTAAGATCAAGCATTGTCTCCAATTCTTGATTCATGGTAAGTAATAATCTTATGAACTATACCCTTAAGAGTTGTATCCTCAAATGGCTTTTTATTAACCAAAATATCAAAGATATCTATATCTTCAAAAGAAAGTAATTCTCTAAATGAGTCTATCTCTTCGTTAGAAAGTTCTGCAAAATTATTTTCTACGAAAGGGATAAAAATAGCATCTAATTCCCAAAGTCCTCGCCTGCATTGCCACAATATTTTTTTCTCTAATTCATTCAAAGTTATTCCTTTATAATAGTTGCGTGAGTAAAAAACGTCTTATTAATCTTGAGCATTTGAGCATACTTGAATTGAATGGTGAAGGGTCATTTCAACTTCTTCAAGGTCAGATTACCTCTGATGTGAATAAAGTAACAATTAACAATGCAGAAATCGGAGCAATTTGCGACATCAAAGGAAGAGTTGTAAGTTCATTTACTGTCATTAAGAATACTTCATCAGAGGGTTATCTTTTAATAGGTGATAAAAGTGTTTTACAGAAAACTAAAGAGATTCTTATGAAGTATCAACCGTTCTATGAGGTTGAAATAAAGTTAAATGAAAATTTTAAGTTTTACGGTATTCACGAAGAATATTTGGTCGAATATTACCCTCAAACTGACTTAGAAAAATCCTATCAACTATATGACTCATTTTGGAGAATCCACTTCTTGAAAAAGAAGCATCATATTCTAGTAACTAAAGAAGATTTATTTGAAGATAATCATGAAGTTCAGATAGAAGAATGGTTCATTGATGATATTCAAAATAAAAATTTTGAAATCTCTTCGAAATCCATTGGTATGTTTACACCTCATGAACTTGGCTATCACCTGTCTTCAAGAGTAGATTTTGAAAAAGGATGCTATACAGGACAAGAAATAGTAGCTCGTATGCACTATAGAGCCAAAAAATTACCTTCGCTACTTGTTAAGACTTCCTCTACTTATCTAGAAGATTATTCCAAGGTATATGACCCTAATAAAACTGCTATAGGGATAATTCTCTCTTCCATTCAACATGGTGAATCATTTTATAATCTTTTATCAATGAATAAGAATTTTGAAAATCAAGAATTTGAAATATAGTCTTTGATATATCAGTTAGTCCAACTTATGGGCTTTTTACCTTTCGCTTGAAGATATTGATTGGTTTTTGAAAAATGTTTGCATCCAAAAAAACCTTTATAGGCAGACAAAGGTGAAGGATGAGGTGCACAAAGAACCATATGCCTGTTTTGGTCAATCATTAAACCTTTTCTTTGGGCCTTAGCTCCCCATAAAAGGAAAACAATATTTTTTTTTTGATTGAGAATTTCTATGATCCTGTCCGTAAACTCTTCCCAACCACGTCCCGCGTGAGAATCGGGATGACTATCTTCAACAGTTAACACCGAATTCAAAAGTAGAACTCCCTGCTTTGCCCAAAATGTCAGGTCTCCATCTTTTGGTGGAGGTCCGTTAAGGTCATCACTAACCTCTTTAAAAATATTATTAAGTGAAGGTGGTAAAGAAACTCCTTTATTAACTGAAAAAGCAAGGCCATTGGCTTGTCCTGGTCCGTGGTAGGGATCTTGACCAAAAATTACAACCTTGGTCTTATTGAGAGGAGTTAATTTCAATGAAGAGAAAATATTTTCTTCAGTTGGATAAATAATTTTATTCTTTAATTTTTCTTTAATTAAGAAATTCCACAATTCATCTAGATAACTTTTTTTTAGCTCTGCAGAAAGCTGTTTTAACCAGGAAATATCAATATTGGGGTCTATTTTTGAACTCATTTTTAATAAAACTATAACTTATATTTGATCCAAAAATAATGAATTTCTTGCTTCAAGAATTATCCACAATTCCTGTGGATAAGTCTTTGGATAACTTCAAAAATTTTTAATATATTAGAAAAATAGGTGAGTTTGAGCGGATTGATCAAAATTCAATCACATTTAAAAAAATATAATAAAAACAATAACTTAAAAAAAATGATCAAATCTATAGCTAAAAATACCTAAATTTCTTTTTTAATTTTAACAAATCGGTTTAACGCTAAGAGGTTGTGCGTAAATTTTATAATTCTTCAGTCAAATTTATAAAATCTTTTTAATTTTTATAAATAATTAACAAAGGAAACAATAGCTTAAAAGGCTAATTTATTAGTCTTACATTGATAACGTTTTCTATCTCGCTTAATTTTGTAATTGATTCTTCATTAACCTCATTTTCTATATCGATAAGGTTGTATGCAACCTCATCTCTGCTGACATTTGTCATTTCAGCAATATTTAAATTTAATTCACCTAGGGCTGTAGCAATTTGCCCTATCATTGCGGGAACATTTTTGTTGATTATGCTGATTCTGTGATCGGAAGTCCTTTTAAGTTTTACGTCAGGAAAGTTTACTGAATTCTTAATGTTTCCAGTTTCTAGGAAATCTGTCATTTGATTAACAGCCATTACAGCACAATTCTCTTCCGCTTGAGCAGTACTAGCGCCTATGTGTGGAAGCAAAATTACATCCTTTTCTTTATTAGCTCTACTTATTAGTTCAGGTGTTGGAAAGTCAGTTATAAAATTTCTTAAGTTTCCCTTCTCAATAAAATCTAATACGTCCAAAGTATTTACTACCTCATGTCGAGCGAAATTCAAGAGAGATAATTGGCTAGCTTCTTTAAATAGATCTTTATTAATTATTCCTTCAGTCGTTGGCAAGGCTGGAATATGAATGGAAACATAGTCACTAACCTTAAACAGTTCCTCTATAGAATTTGCAGGTGAAACTTGACTCGGTAAGCGCCAAGCAGCTTCAACAGACAGAGCTGGATCAAAACCTACGACATTCATATCCAAAGAAACACCCATTCTTGCAACCTTAGAACCTATAGCTCCTAAACCTACCACTCCCAAAGTCGAGCCAGCAAGTTCATTTCCCTTGAACTGCTTCTTGTTGCTTTCTAGAAAAGGTTCAAGTTCATTCATTTCTTTCATATCAGAAAGTTTGTTAACGAAATCAATACTTGCATAGACATTACGTGAAGATAGCATGAGTCCTGCAAGGACTAATTCTTTCACAGCATTTGCATTTGCACCTGGTGTATTGAAGACAACAATACCCTTCTCAGTGCAAGAATTAACAGGTATGTTATTAACACCCGCACCTGCTCTTGAGATAGCCTTTAGATTCTCTGTAAGGTGACTTGAATCTAGCTTGGTACTTCTTACCAATATCCCGTCAGGACTTGTAGTTTCTTCATTCAAGCTGCAGGAAGTTCCATCTAATTTTTCTAGTCCTATTTTAGCTATGCTGCTGTAGGGTCTTACTGTAAATTTTTTCATTTTTTATGGGAGTTTTTAGGAAGTAAAGAAGCTTACCATTAATTGCCTAAATGTACGATAATCTATATTCTTGAATTTTTTAGACTTATGAAATCACATTTCCTAGACATAAATGACCTAAACTCAAATGAATTAGAAAATCTCATCGATAAAGCCCTTGATCTCAAGGGCAAAAGCAAGATTTCTAATATTCTTCAGGGAAAATTTTTAGGGCTTATATTTGAAAAGTCGTCAACCAGGACGAGGATCTCTTTCGAGGTGGGAATGACTCAGCTTGGTGGAAAAGCCAGTTTCCTCTCCATTCAAGATTTACAGCTTGGGCGTGGGGAAATAATTGAGGATACCTCTAAAGTAATAAGCTCAATGGTAGATGGATTAGTTTTGAGAACCATTGAACACCAGACACAACTTGATTTCTCTAATCATTCCTCTGTACCAGTCATAAATGGACTAAGTAATAAATCTCATCCTTGTCAGATTCTTGCTGATCTACTTACATACTATGAAGAAAAGGGCTCTATTAAAGGAAAAAAAATAGCATGGTGTGGAGATTTCAATAACGTCTGCTATAGCTATGCTCAAGCAGCCGATTTATTAGATTTTGAATTTTGGGTAGCTTGTCCTAAAGAATTTAGTCCAGGAGATTCTCTTGATTTTAATAATGTTAATCTTACAACCTCAATGCAAGAGGCAGTTGAGGATAGTGATTTAGTTACCACAGATGTATGGGTTTCTATGGGCGATGAAAATGATGCCTCTAAAAGAGAAAAGGCCTTTAAGGACTATCAAGTTAATGAGGATATACTCGATAAAGCAAAATCTGATGCAATATTCTTGCATTGTCTTCCTGCTATTAGGGGCCAAGAAATATCTGAGAATCTTCTTACTGATTCAAGGAGTAGAGTTTTTAGACAAGCAGAGAACAGACTACATGCGCAGAAAGCCCTGCTTGTTGAGCTCATAGGCTAAGTCAAAACCTTTTCTACGGCTTCTTTCCACTCTAAATATCTATTCTCGTCTTCTATTGGAGAAAAAGTTTTATCTACTTCTTTTATCTCTCTTAAGGAATCTAGATCTTCAAAAACTCCTGCACTTACTCCTGCTAAGAAGGCGGCTCCCAACGCAGTAGTTTCAATAATTTTTGGCCTTGCAACATCCACCTCTAAGATATTACTTAGTTTTTGACAGAACCAATCATTAGCAACCATGCCTCCGTCAATCATTAATTTTTGAAAAGAAGCTTTATCCTTTTTCATTGCTTCCAAAAGGTCTTTTGACTGAAAGACCACAGATTCTAAAGTTGCTTTAGTTATTTCCTCCTTTCCAGTATCTCTTGTTAAACCAAATATGGCACCTCTTGCCTCTGCATCCCAATAAGGTGCACCAAGTCCAGTCAAAGCAGGCACAACAAGGACTTTAGATTTCTGGGAAGCCTTCATGGATAGTGCTTCAGTTTCTGAAGAATCTTCGAACATTCCCAAACCATCTCTTAGCCATTGAATAGCTGATCCTGCAACAAATATACTTCCCTCTAAGGCATAATTTATTTTTCCGTTTATTTTGTACCCAATGGTTGTAAGAAGTTTATTCTTTGAATAAATAGCCTCTTCACCGGTATTCACAATCATAAAACAGCCAGTTCCGTAAGTACTCTTAACCTCACCTACACTAAAACAGCACTGACCAATTAAGGCTGCTTGCTGATCTCCAGCAACTCCACCTATATTTATAGGTCCACCTAAAATTTTTGTAGAACCGAAATCAGAAACATTTTCACAAACTTCGGGGAGAATATTAGAAGGTATTTCAAATAAATCTAAAAGCTCATGATCCCATTTCTCTTCCTCTATATTAAAGAGCATAGTTCTCGAAGCATTGGTAATATCTGTTTTGTGACTCTTTCCCTCAGTAAGCTTCCAAATTAAAAAAGTATCTATAGTGCCAAACAACAAATCTCCCTTTTTAGCTTCTTCTCTTGCACCATCAATATTTTCAAGTAACCATCTAATTTTTGTAGCAGAGAAATAAGGATCAACAGCGAGCCCCGTTTTTTTATGAATAAGCCCTTCTTGAGATCTTAATCTTTCGCAATAATTAGCTGTCCTTCTATCTTGCCAGACAATAGCATTGTAAATAGGTATACCAGTTTTTTTATTCCAGATAACTGTAGTTTCTCTTTGGTTAGTTATTCCAATCGAAGCAATATCACTACTTTCTACATTATTATTTTTTACCAGAGCGGATAATGTGTTCAATACAGAGTTCCATATCTTTTCGGGATTATGTTCTACCCAACCATCGTCAGGAAAAATTTGTTCAAATTCTTCCTGAACTGCGTCAATAAACTGTCCATTCTTATCGTACAAAACAGAACGAGTGCTCGAAGTGCCTTGATCTATTGAAATAATTTTATCGTTCATGATTGCCCTTTTATAACAGTATACAAAAAACTAAGTTACTAAAAACTTATCCACAACAAATTAACAGAAAAATTGTATGTTTATAGTATTGTGTTTTTATTCAAAACACAGTATCTTGTGTCTATAGAGAAAAAAGGACACTACATATAGGGATATCTTCAAAAAAGGAAGAAAAACGAAAAGGGAAGGAAAAATGGAATCAACCACACAAAAAGAAGAAAATAAGCAAAAAACGACACAAATAGAACAAGAACAACCGAAACCAGCCATAGCACCAGGGCAAATGAGAGTCATAAAACGTAATGGCTCTGTAGTTTCTTATGATGCAGAAAAAATAGCCATAGCGATAACGAAAGCTTTTCTGGCTGTAGAGGGAGGAGCAGCTGCTGCCTCAACAAGAATACACAACGAAGTAAATCAATTGGCAAACTCAGTTACTACAACATTCACAAGGAGAATGCCCTCTGGAGGGACACTACATATAGAGGAAATACAAGACCAAGTAGAACTGGAATTAATGAGATCAGGTGAACAAAAAGTAGCTAGGACTTATGTTCTATACCGAGAAGAAAGGAAACAACTAAGGCAGAAAGAAGAGCCACAAAAAGAGGAGAAAGAAGGAATAAGGGTAACTCTAGAAAATGGAGATGAGGACACTCAAGACACAAAACATCTAGAAATAATGGTGACAGAAGCGTGTGAAGGATTAGAGGGAACGAACGCTCAACAAATAATAGATGAAGCAAATAAGAACCTTTATGACGGAGTAACCGAAGAAGATGCTAGGACATCGCTCGTAATGACCTCAAGAACTCTGGTGGAGCAGGAACCAAATTATACTTACGTAACGGCCAGGATATTGCTCGATAACATAAGAACTGAAGCCCTTACATATTTAGGACTACAGAAACAAGCAACACAACAAGAAATGAAAGCCCTCTACCCTCAAGCTTTAAGAAGTTTCTTAACTAAAGGAGTGGAAAATGAAATTCTAAATCCTGAATTACTTGAGATGGATATAGAAAAATTAGGTAAAGCAATAGACTCCTCCAGAGATATGGATT
The DNA here is from genome assembly GCA_913031395.1 of uncultured Gammaproteobacteria bacterium. GTDB lineage: Bacteria > Pseudomonadota > Gammaproteobacteria > Magnimaribacterales > Magnimaribacteraceae > Magnimaribacter. The sequence goes on along the minus strand of CAJWDT010000004.1, from coordinate 33,236 downwards.
TTACCTATCTTGGATTGCAAACACTATATGATCGATATTTCATCCACGATACAGAAATAAGATATGAGTTACCTCAAGTCTTTTTTATGAGGGTTTCAATGGGTCTTGCTCTTAGGGAAGAAAAAAGAGAAGAAAAAGCCATCGAATTCTATAATCTACTATCAAGTTTTGACTACATGAGTTCTACACCAACTCTCTTTAATTCAGGAACAAAACACTCTCAATTATCATCTTGTTACCTTACAACTGTACCTGATGATCTACATGGTATATACGGAGCGATACAAGATAATGCAATGCTCTCAAAATGGGCTGGGGGATTAGGAAACGACTGGACACCAGTAAGAGGATTAGGGTCACAGATAAAAGGAACAAATGGAAAATCGCAAGGTGTTGTGCCATTTCTAAAGGTAGTTAATGACACTGCAGTGGCAGTAAACCAAGGCGGGAAAAGAAAAGGAGCAGTTTGTTCTTATCTAGAAACCTGGCACGTTGATATAGAAGAATTTGTGGAGCTAAGAAAAAATACAGGAGATGATAGAAGAAGAACTCATGATATGAATACTGCTAATTGGGTGCCTGATCTATTTCTAAAACGAGTATCTGAAGATAAGAAATGGACACTATTCACACCAAGTGATACACCTGATCTGCACGACCTCTATGGGCTAGAGTTTGAAAAAAGGTATGAAGAATATGAAGCGCAAACCAAGACAGGGGAGATAGAATTCTTCAAAGAAGTAGAAGCGAAAGATCTATGGAAGAAAATGCTGTCAATGGTATTCGAAACGGGTCATCCATGGATAACTTTCAAAGATGTATGTAATCTGAGATCTCCACAACAACACACAGGTGTGGTTCATTCCTCTAATCTGTGTACAGAGATAACTCTAAATACAAGTCAAGACGAAATAGCTGTATGTAACTTAGGATCAGTAAATCTAACCCACCACATCAAAGACGGAAAGATGGATGAGGAGAAGCTAGAAAAAACAATAAATACTGCTATAAGAATGCTAGATAACGTCATAGATATAAACTTTTATGCAGTAAAGGCAGCCGAGACGTCCAATATGAAGCATAGGCCAATTGGATTGGGTATTATGGGTTTTCATGATGCGCTATATATGCTGGAAACGCCTTATGCTTCACAAGAAGCAGTGGATTTTGCTGATAAATCTATGGAAATGGTCAGCTATTACGCCATAAAAGCATCAAGCGATCTCGCCAAAGAAAGAGGAGCTTATCAATCATACGAAGGCTCTCTCTGGAGCCAAGGTATTCTTCCTATCGATTCCATAAAATTACTTAAAGAAAGCCGAGGAGAAGATTACCTTGAGATGGATGAAAGTTCATCCATGGATTGGGATGGCTTAAGGGAAATAGTAAGAAACCAAGGAATAAGGAATTCTAATGTTATGGCAATAGCTCCAACAGCAACAATTGCTAATATCACAGGCGTTTCTCAATCTATAGAACCGACTTATCAAAACCTATATGTTAAATCTAATCTTTCAGGAGAGTTCACAGTCACGAATATACCAATGGTAGAGAACCTAAAAAGACTAGGTCTTTGGGATTCGGTCATGATTAATGATCTAAAATATTATGATGGTAGCGTTAAGGGGATATCTAGGATTCCAGAAGAAGTTAAAGAACTCTATGCGACGGCGTTTGATATAGAGCCAAGATGGTTAATAGATGCCGCAAGTAGAAGACAAAAGTGGATAGATCAAAGTCAATCTTTGAACCTATACATAGATGAACCAAATGGTAAGAAACTAGATATTATGTATCGTATGGCTTGGTTAAGAGGTCTAAAAACGACCTATTATCTTAGATCTAGATCAGCTACGACAGCAGAAAAGTCAACGATATCGACAGGAGAACTTAATGCTGTTTCTGCTACAGCTCAACCAGAAGTCCAACCACAAAATAATACAACAGCACCGTCTGCTTGCTCAATACTTGATCCAGACTGTGATGCATGTCAATAAATTTTAGGAGTAAAAAATGTTAAATTGGGATGATTATAACGAATCAGAGAAACCTCAAAAAACGCAACCGATTGTTAAAGAAGAAGTATCTGCTCAAATACAAGAAGCTATTCAACCGATAGAAGAAGCAACCTTAGACCATGTCCCTGCTGAAGCTGGAGACAGGGCAAAGCAAGCAAAAGAAGCTATTGAAATATTAGATGCCAAGGCAGGTGAAGAGGAATTAGAAGGCCTTGCCGGAAGAGTCCAGGTAGACGACAAAGCCATGATTAATTGCAGAGCTGATTTAAATCAGCTTGTACCCTTCAAATATGATTGGGCATGGCAAAAATATCTAGATGGAAGTGCAAATCATTGGATGCCTCAAGAGGTTAATATGACAGCAGATATAGCTCTGTGGAAATCTAATGATGGTCTTACAGAAGACGAAAGAACAATTGTAATGAGAAATTTAGGATTCTTCTCTACAGCAGATTCTCTAGTAGCTAATAATCTAGTGCTTGCAATCTATAGGCTTATAACGAACCCAGAATGCAGACAATACATATTAAGACAAGGTTTTGAAGAAGCCATACATACTCATGCCTATCAATATTGCATTGAGTCATTAGGTATGGATGAAGGAGCCATATTTAATATGTATAGAGAAATCCCAAGCGTAGCTAAAAAAGCATCTTGGGGTCTAAAATATACAAAAGAGATATCCGATCCCGGATTCACAACCGGAACAGATGAAACAGATAAATTATTGCTCAAAAATCTCATTGCTTTTTACTGTGTCTTAGAAGGAATATTCTTTTACTGTGGCTTTACTCAAATCCTTTCTATGGGAAGGAGAAATAAGATGACAGGAACTGCTGAACAGTTTCAGTACATACTAAGAGATGAGTCTATGCACTTAAACTTTGGTATTGATATGATTAACCAAATAAAATTAGAGAATCCTCATCTTTGGGACGAGCAAATGCGTCATGAGGCTGCACAAATGATACTCGAAGGAACTGAGTTAGAAATCCAGTATGCAAGAGATACTATGCCTAGAGGAATTCTTGGTATGAATGCTGGTATGATGGAAGAATACCTTCAATTTATAGCTAATAGAAGGCTGGTACAAATTGGTCTTGAAGAAGAGTTTGAAGGAGCTTCCAATCCTTTCCCATGGATGTCTGAAATCATGGATCTAAGGAAAGAGAAAAATTTCTTTGAAACAAGAGTAATAGAGTACCAAACTGGTGGTGCCCTAACCTGGGACTAAACACAAAAATTATTGCTCATCGTGGTGCATCGGCCGATGCACCCGAGAACACAATTGCGTCTGTGTTGGAAGGATTTAATCAACATGCTGACGGAGTTGAAGTCGATATAAGGCTCACTGCAGATAAAGAGATTATTTGCCATCATGATAAGAATGCACTGCGCACAACTGGTACAGATAGACTAATAAGAGAAATGACTTTAGATGAAGTCAGTTTATTGGAATGTGGAAGTTGGTTTGGAGAAGCTTGGCGAGGAGAGAAAGTGCCGGAATTAACAAAAATTTTAAGTATCCTGCCTAAAGGAAAAGAAATTTTTATAGAAGTTAAAACCAATGAAGTCATAGTCCCTTATCTTATTGAGGATATCTATCATCAAAATATAGATATAGACAAAATCACGATCATAAGTTTCTTCCCTGAAGTCATAAGAAGTGTTAAAAAGCATAATCCAAAATTAAAATGTAATTTGCTTATTGCATTTGATTATAAGCGAATTGAAGTTAACGAAATTCTAGATTCTGTTCTCTCAATCGATGCAAATGGTGTTGGAGCTCAAAATCACGATAGATTAAATGAAGAATTAATTGGCTCTTTAAAAGAGATAGGTAAATCGACTCATGTTTGGACAGTCGATTCCAATAAAGAAGCAGAGCGTTATTTAAAACTAGGCATCAACTCCATCACTACCAATAAACCACTTTTCTTGAGAAAACATCTAAAGTTATTACAATTACCTTAATCGGGGAGAATATGAAAAATCACAACTTAAATTTCTTAGAGCTAGTGGAGTCGTCTTTAGAGATAGTCAAAGAATGCGATATACATCAGGTAAAGTTCATGCAAGAAAATTCTGAAAATTTTGTATTGATAGATGTAAGAGAAGATAGAGAATGGGTGGCAGGACATATTAAAGGAGCCATACACCTAGGAAAAGGAATTATAGAAAGGGATATAGGTAACGCAGTTGAGAGTAAAGATAAAATGATTGTTCTGTATTGCCAGGGTGGGTTTAGATCAGCTTTAGCAGGAGAGAATTTAATCAAAATGGGGTATGCAAACGTATTGTCGATGAGTGGAGGGTTTGGTGACTGGGCAAATAATAACTTTCCTATCGATCAACCTCAATAAAAGCTAAAATATCCCAAGGGGAAATATAACTTGGGTCAAAAAATGGAATCTTCAAAACAAGTTGGCATCACTGAAGTTGTCCTAAGAGATGGTATTCAGTCTATCTTGGCTACTAGAGTTCCTTTAAGGGATCTAGTATCAATATTACCTGCTCTAGACAGGGTAGGCTATTGGTCGCTAGAGACATGGGGAGGCGCTACTTATGATGCCTGTATTCGTTACCTCAATGAAGATCCATGGGAAAGATTAAGAACTTTCCAATCATTATTAAAAGACACCCCTCAACAAATGCTTATTAGAGGACAAAATCTAGTTGGGTATAAACATTATTCAAATCAAGTTGTTACAAAATTTCTAGAAAGATCAGCGGAGAATGGGATTGAGATATTTCGAACTTTTGATGCTTTAAATGATTTTGACAATATTGAATTTTCTATCAAAGAAGTTAAAAGAATTGGTAAGCATGCGCAAGGTACAATTGCATACACGACTAGTCCAGTTCATGACTTAAATACCTGGTTGGACCTAGCAAGAAAAATAGAAGACGCAGGTGCGGATTCTTTAGCCATTAAAGATATGGCCGGCCTTTTGAGACCTTTTGATGCTTACGAATTAGTTAAAGAACTTAAGAAATCATTATCAATACCGATACATATGCAAACTCATGCTACTACAGGGATGTCGACTGCTACCAACATGAAAGCCATCGAAGCAGGAATAGATAATATAGATACATCTATTTCTTCTTTAAGCATGACTTACGGTCACTCTGCTACAGAAACTATGTTGGCAATTTTTGAGGGCAAAGATAGCACTATTAACTTAGATTTAGATGCATTAGAAGAAGTTTCAATATTTTTTAAAGATGTGAGGGAAAAGTACTCTGAGTTTGAAGGAGGCCTGAAAGGCATTGATTCAACAATGCTAGTAAAGCAGGTACCTGGAGGGATGTTGTCTAATTTAGAATCACAACTTAAGGCCAATAAACAGGAAGATAAGATTGATCTTGTTAAGGATGAGATACCAAAGGTTAGAAAAGACTTTGGTTACCCTCCCCTAGTTACTCCAGCCTCACAAATAGTTGGCGCTCAGGCTCTTTTAAACGTGATGAGTGGAAGACGATATGAAAACCTTTCTAATGAGTCACTCAATCTGATTCTGGGAAAATATGGAAAGCTACCTGGAGAAATAGATCCAGAACTACTTTCCAAAGCGAAAACAAAAGGAATCGAAGATACTGCTGTAGAAGAAGAAGAGCTAGATAGAATGAAAAGTGAACTGAAAACTCTTTGCGAGGAAAATAATTTGCCTGATATTAGCAATAACATAGAGATGCTTTTAACTTACATCATGTTCCCAAATATCGCTTTTTCGTTTTTTAAAGGTTTAGATATTTAGTTATAAATAATTAGAAGCCGCTTCGGCGATTGGATCACCTTCTATTCTTGAGTGGTACATTATTCTACCTTCACTTAAATCCCACATACTTGCTTGATGCATTAAGCATCTATTGTCCCATATAACTGCATCACCAACTTCCCACGCATGATGGTAAACCCATTCTTTATTACTGCAGGCGTATTCTTCTAATTCCTTTGCGAGGTTCTGAGCTTCCTGATCAGATAGTCCTGGAATTTTATTGATATGTCGGCCTATTGTTAGACATTTCTGACCTGTTTCATTATGAGTCTTAACTAAGGGTCTTAGTGGTTTAGGATCTATATCAAAACCATAGCTATTGAATTCACTTACCTTAGGATCTTTGTGACCAAATCTTTCCTTTTGGCTCCATTCATAAGAGTGATAAGCAGAAAGCTCATTTATTTTATCTTTCATAGATTGATCAAGAGCCTCGTAGGCTGCTCTCATATCTGCCCAGCCAGTTTCTCCACCATGAGAAGGAACTTTATGAGCAGTAAATACTGCTCCCTTAGCTTGTATCGGCATATAGGTACTATCATGATGCCATTCCATATTACCTCTAAGAGATTTTACGATATCATCATCGTTAGCATCTCTGATGGAACCATCATTTCTGACATTACTAATTGGAGAGAGATCAAACTCTAATGCACCAAAATTTTTAGCAAATTTAATTTGTTGGTCATTACTAAGATTCTGACCTGGAAAAATTAGAAGTGCATATTTCAACCATAGATCATATACATCTTGTGCTTGTTCAGTGTTAAGGTCAGGCAAAGATAGATCGTATACCTTTGCTCCAAAGGATCTTTTTAATGGCTCAACTCTCACTTATGTATCTCTTGATTAATATATTCGATGACCTAATATAAAACAGTATTAGTATTTTACAAAGATATGCCTTACATAAAAAATAGAATAGTTCATGATGCAGATGCTCACACAATGGAATTACCAAACTGGTTCGATGAGTATGGCGATAAAAAAATTCAACTTGCCTTTAGGGATAGGTTTAATGGGAATAAAGGTTTAGCTCAAACTTATTTTGAAGATATCGATAAAAATCATCGAACAAAAGTCTATAGAGAACGTAAATCTGAAGAGTTAATGATTAGAAAGAATTATGATGCTCTTGGCTCTTTTAATAGTAAAGATAGATCTGAAGCTCTGGATTTACTTGGAGTTCAAAGTCAGCTTATATTTCCTACCTCCCCTAATGTGTGGCTAGAAAGCTTAGAGCATGAAAATGATATTGATATGCTCTACTCGGTAGCTAGAGCTACAAATAGAGCTCAGATAGATTTCTGCTCTGGAGATTCAAGGCTATTACCAGCAACCTATATCCCTCTCGCTGATATTGAAAAAAGTATTGAAATAACAAAGCTTGCCATAGAGTCCGGATCTAGTGCTTTGCTGATACCTTGGGCATGCCCAAAAAATCATTCTACAAGTCATATTGGCTTAGACCCAATATGGTCTATGGCTGAAGAGTCTGGTATACCTATACTCTTTCATGTTGGAAGCGCTGACTTTGTGTTACCTAAATCACACTCAATTAATGGAATGCCGAAGGTAAAAGATTTTCATGGTGGTGAAGAAAACTTTAGGTCAATCTCTTATATGGCTATTTCATCAGGGCCTATGCAAGCTCTCTCATTGTTAATCCTAGATGGTGTACTGGAAAGACATCCTAATCTTATGTTTGGAGTAATTGAACTGGGATCGGTTTGGGTTCCTGGTTTTATGAGGCAATTAGATTCCTCCTTTGAGGCCTTTTCCAGGCATGAAGAAAGATTACAAAATTTATCTTTAAAACCAAGTGAATATATCAGCAGACAGGTTAGAGTCACTCCTTACCCTACTGAGCCCACTGGATGGGTTATTAAAGAAGCGGGAAATGAGATCTTTATGTTCTCTTCTGATTACCCTCATCTTGAAGGAGGACGGAATCCCCTTGGACGTTTTGAAAAATCACTTGAAGGTATAAACGAGGAAGACCAAGATCGTTTTTTCAGGTTAAATTTTGAAAGTTTAATGGGTTCAGCATTATAGTAATGAAACTATCAAATTCTTATATTGGTCTGCCTGAAGAGTTTTATCAATTGATTAACCCTACTCCAGTAGAATCTCCTACCATGCTGGCCTTTAATGAAGAATTGGCTAACTCTCTAAATCTAGAATTAGAAGATAAAGAAAAGCTAGAAATCTTCTCTGGAAATAAAGTCCCAAAAAACTCAACACCCATAGCACTAAATTATTCTGGACACCAATTTGGTAATTTTGTTCATGAGTTGGGCGATGGTAGAGCCGTATTATTAGGAGAGATCTTAGGAAAAAATGGAAACTACGATCTTCAGCTAAAAGGATCTGGTCAAACTCAATTTTCTAGACAGGGGGATGGTAGGTCTGCTTTAGGTCCTGTAATAAGAGAGTATATTTTGAGTGAAGCTATGCACTCCTTGAATATCCCCACTACGAGGGCACTAGCCGCTATCTCAACAGGAGAGTACGTTGCCAGAGATAGTTTTGAACCCGGTGGTATTCTTACTAGAGTTGCCAGCAGTCACATAAGAGTTGGAACTTTCGAATATTTTGCATCAAGACAGCAATGGGAAAATGTAAAATTATTAGCCGATTTTTCTATTCAAAGACACTACCCAGAAATAAGAGAAACAAAGAATCATTATCTGGAATTACTGAAGAGAGTTGCATCTAATCAATCTATATTGTTATCGAAATGGATGAGTGTTGGTTTCGTTCACGGAGTCATGAATACAGATAATTTTACTATATCAGGAGAGACTATTGATTATGGGCCATGTGCATTTTTAGATGAATATCATCCCGGAAAAGTCTTTAGCTCCATTGATCAAAATGGACGATATGCTTTTGGAAATCAACCAAGTATCGCGTCGTGGAACCTTGCCTCTTTGGCTGGATGTTTGATAGCTTTCATAAATAAAGATTCGGATAAGGCAAATGAGCTTGCTACCGAAGTTTTAGATAATTTCTCAACCGAAACTAATCAAAGAATTCTAGATTTGATGTGCAAAAAAATAGGTATAGACGGAGCCGTAAAGGAAAATCAAGATTTATTAAGACAACTCCTAAAAATCATGATGGACAACGAATCAGATTTCACTATTACTTTTAGATCTCTAGCCGATTTATTAGAAGACAAAAGCGATAATTTTGATAAGCAGTTTAAAGATAAAACTGCGATCAGTGAATGGCTAGATAATTGGAAAAATATCCTTTCTCGAGATGAAAGAAATTTCTCAAAGATTTCTGAAGAGATGAAACTTATTAATCCAGTCTGTATACCTAGGAACCATCAAATACAAAAAACAATTGAAAGTGCCTACAATAATGACTTCTCAAAAATGCAGGAAATGATAGAGGTTGTCAGAAAACCTTTTGATGAGAACAAGAAATATACTTCTTACACTGAAGCGCCCACTGAAGCACAGAAAGTATTGAAAACTTTTTGTGGTACTTAATCTTATTTGACCACAGCCCTCTGAATAGAATTGACTTTCTCAAATAAAAAAAGAGGGCCTAAGCCCTCTTTTCTCTAAAGCGATTAACTTTAAGCGGACGCTTTCTTATCTTCAACAGCAGCAGCCCAGATAACAACTCCAAATAGGATTTTGTTAACAAAGTCAGCCAAGTTGTAGATTAGGTTTAATGAGGCATCATCAACAGCGCCTCCCATTAAGTAACCTGCAGCATATCCTAATGGATAGATTGCCCAACCCACGATGATAATCCACATCATAGTATTGTACGCAGTCTGAACTGAAGCACTTGTTCCGCTAACAGCAGCTTTACCTTCTCCGCCCCAAAGGGTCCAGATCATGTAAATCCATGCTGCGCAACCAATAGCAAATGCGATTGTAGCGTTTAAGTTTCCAGATTCACCTAAGTAACCAAATATAAGCATTATCAATGAGCCAAAAAATAACTTATTGAATAATGAAGAAGCTACAGTAGTAACAGCTCTGAGGATTAGATAGAACTCTATCATCAGTAATGGAACTGTTAACAACCAATCAATGTATCTAAATACAGTTGGTGTTTCACCTGTGTCAATCCATACACCTCTCATGTATAGATAGTGCCAAAATGCTATACCAGTAACTAAACCAGCAATAGTCAAAGAAGTTTTCCATTTTTCTCCAACGTTATCTCTTTCAATAAAAAAGAAAACTGTTGCAGCTAAAAGTGCTGCAGTTACAAGCCAAAAAGAAACTCCAACGTAATCACTTGCGTCTAAGTCTCCCCCACTTGCTGCGAACAATGGAGCTGCTAGAAAACTAGAAAGAATCATAATTGATTTCATATTTACTCTCCCGTTAAATAATTAAGTACTTAATTCTCAAAAAATGAAAGAGTTAACCAAAACTCGATAACTTTAATAAGAACCATTCTCAATATACCTTCTAAGTTCAACCATATCAATTTGGATAGGTCACGTTATTTAAATTTGTCAACATATCTATTCTGGCATTAAAGACGAGTATACAAGCGATCTCAGCTCTCTTCTTACCTGATAAGTTGAAGAAGGTAGTAATTGCGTAAGGAATATAATGAACATATCTTCTTTAGGATTGATCATAAATACTGTACTTGCCGCACCTCCCCATCCATATTCGCCAATATCACTTGTTGTTTGAGATTTAGCAGGATCTAACATGACTGAAAATCCAAGCCCAAAACCTACACCTGCATATGGTGTCTCACTAAAAGCAGACTCACTCATCTCGGTTAGATCTTGATTATTCGGAAGATGGTTAACAGTCATCAACTCAAGTGTCTTTCTTCCAATTAACCTCTTACCGTTAAACTCGCCTTGGTTTAGAAGCATTGAACAAAAATTATGATAATCAGCCATAGTTGAAAATAAACCCCCGCCACCAGAAGCCATTTTAGTATTAAGAAAAGGAATTTCTAACAATCTTGGTTCCCCATTTGGAACATGTTCGTAAAGGGAAGCTAGACGATCAACCTTTTCCTGAGGGCAAGAAAAACTAGTATCTTCCATATTTAAAGGTTCAAATATATTTGTGTTGAAATACTCTTCAAGCTTCATCCCTGATATAACTTCAACTAAGTATCCTAGAACATCTGTTGATACAGAATAATTCCATTTATTACCTGGAGAAAACTCTAAGGGCAATGTGGACAGAATCTCTACAAATTCTTCTAGAGTTTCGGCTTGTTGTACTTTAGTTTTTCTATAAGCCGCATCTACATTTGATTTATACATGAAATCATATGTAAGGCCTGACATATGTGTGAGTAGATCGCGTATAGTCATGTGCCTCTCTGGTCTAGAGGTAAGAAAATTTGGATATACTCCGGATTGATAGACTCTAAGATTTTTCCACGAAGGGATGTACCAATAGACAGGGTCATCCAATCTGAATTTACTTTTTTCATATAACTGCATTATGGCAATACTAGTGATGGCCTTTGACATTGAATAAATCCTGAAAATTGCATCTTCCTGCATGGGTCTCTTATTCTCTCTATCCATAAAGCCCAGACTGTCAAGATAAGCCACTTGGCCTTTTCTGGATACTAGAGTCATAGTGCCTACATATTTTCCGTCATCTACATAAGTATCATTTAAATATTGTCTAATATTTTCAAGAACCACAGAATCCAGTCCTAAACTATCGGGGTCAACAACTTTCATAAATCCTCCTAGATAATTTATCTTTCGATAAATAAGTTATTTTTTTATGTATTATTTAGTTTTGAAGTGTACAAAAAAAATATTAATATGGTTAATTAAATTTTATTGGGGTAAAAGTTATGTATGACTTAGTTATAAGAAATGGAAAGATTGTCGATGGAAGTGGCCAAGCATCGTTCATGGGAGATATTGCTATTTCTGGAGATAGAATAGTTAAGATCGGAAAAGTTGAATCTGTTGGGAACAAGGAGATTGATGCAGAAGGAAATCTTGTTACTCCTGGATGGGTTGATATACATACACACTATGACGGACAAGTTTGCTGGGATGAATATCTTACTCCCTCTTGCTGGCATGGAGTTACTACAGTGGTAATGGGTAATTGCGGCGTTGGCTTTGCGCCAGTGAAACCAGGAACAGAGGAATTTTTGGTACAGCTAATGGAAGGGGTAGAAGATATCCCTGGAGTAGCCTTAAATGAAGGCGTTAGCTGGGATTGGGAAAGCTTTCCTGAATACCTTGATTCTATTGGAAAAAAGAATTACGCCATGGATGTTGGTGCCATGATTGGACATGGCCCAATAAGATCATATGTTATGGGAATGGATAGATGCCAGGGTAAAGAAGAGGCTTCGGATAGTGAGATAGATCAAATGGCTGAAATAACCAAAGAAGCTATTGAGGCTGGTGCTCTTGGATTTAGTACATCAAGAACTTATCTCCACAGAGATAAATTCGGTGAGTATGTTCCAGGAACTGAGGCAACTGCAAAAGAAATGAGAAAGATTGCAAATACTATTGCAGATTTAGGCCAAGGTACGTTAGAAATAGTTTCTGACTGGATGGATCAAGATATTGAATTAGACTGGGTTAAAGAATTTGTAGAGAAGTCTGATAGAACACTTACTTATGCTCAAACGGGTGGTAATCCAGTTGAAACATGGAAATATTGCGAAGAAAATTTTTCTAAGGGAGTAAAAATAAGACCTCAATTTCCTGGCAGACCAACAGGTATGCTGTTTAGTTTAGAGTCAACAGTCCATCCCTTTATTGCACATCCTAGTTACGCACAAATCGCTAATAAATCTTTAGAAGAGAAAGTGAACGCAATGAAAGATGAATCCTTTAAAGAACAAATCCTTTCTGAGGAACCTGCCGTCGATAAAAACCATATGATTTATACTCTTATGACTGCGTTTGATAAACAGTTCCCAATGGATGAAATACCTGACTATGAACCTTCTTATGAAGCAAGTATTGCTGGTATAGCAGAAAGCTCAAACAAGTCTGTTATGGAAGTGATGTATGAAGAACTTCTTAAAAACGATGGAAAAACCTTCGTATGGGCTCCTTTTTCTCCTTACCCTGATCATAATCTAGATACGTACAAGATGATGATGGAATTTAACAGCTCAGTTGCTGGTCTTAGTGACGGAGGTGCTCATTGTGGTCTTATATGTGATGCCAGTATGCCAACTTGGAATATAGCCCATTACACTAGAGATAGAGTAAAGGGAGAGAAAATTCCTCTAGAATTTTTGATAAGAAAACAAACAAAAGAGACTGCAGAAACCTTTGGTTTAATGGATAGAGGTCAAATTAAAGAAGGATATATGGCTGATATAAATATAATTGATCATGAAAATTTGTGTGTATACAAACCTGAGATGGTTCATGATCTACCCACTGGCAGTAGAAGAATTATTCAAAAGGCCGGTGGCTATATAGCAACCATCAAAAGCGGAATTGTAACTTTTAGAAATGATGAAGCCACTGGTGAACTGCCTGGTACTGTTTTAAGAGGCGAAAGAACTGCTGAGGCGATAAGCGCTTAAAACAGACTCTCTATGTCTTTTAACACTCCTGATTTGTCTGATGAAAATCCAGAGGCAAGGGCTCTTTCCCCTATTCTAAAAAACTTAGGAGGCAAAAAAGTTTTCTGGGGAAAAATTGAAACTCTTCAATGCCCTGATGATAACTCATTTGTAAAAGAACTTTTTAATTCAGAGGGTGAAGGAAAAGTTTTAGTTGTAGATGCGAAAGGTATATCCTCAGTTGCACTTCTAGGAGATATGATCGCAGAAGCAGGAGTAAAGAATAACTGGAGTGGGATAGTAATAAACGGCTACGTAAGAGATATCGACATCCTCAGTAAGTTAGATATAGGTGTTCAAGCTTTAGGTACAATGCCCGTCAGAAGTGAAAAGAAAAACCAAGGACAAGTGGGAATAGATATATCTTTTGGCGGATTGACCTTTTGTGCTGGAGATTACGTCTATGCAGACAACAATGGGCTTTTATTAAGCAAACAAAAGCTTAATCTATCTTAAATTGATCTTAGAGCTTCGGTAATATCCCTTCTAGCTGCATTCCACGCCGGGAAAACACCACCAATAAAACCTACAAATAGAGCCAATGTTAACCCTTGTTGGACAACTTCTCCTGTCACTGCAAAAGCAAAAGCTGTTTGAGAAAAAGATCCTCCTGCTAAAGTAGATACGGTATAACCATTAAATAAAATATAAGCAATAGCAGCTCCAAGAAGTCCACCAGCCATAGCTAATATCAAAGCTTCGATCATTAGAGCTGCAAGTACTGTAGTCCCTTTAAATCCCAGTGCTCTCAAGGTTCCAATTTCAACTAGTCTAGTTGATACAGCGCTATACATAGTATTCAGTGCTGCAAAAACAGCACCAATTGCCATAATGTAACCCACAACCTGACCAAATATTTTGATTAGATCTGCGCCCGAAGATTGATCGTCATAAAAACTAGTTTCAGTCTGGACTTTTAATTCTAAGTTAGGATAGCTTTCAACAAAAAGACCTACTTCATCGAACGATTCTTTATTTTCTAATTTTAAAATCATACTAGAAGCTATAGCACCTCTTCTGAATATTCCTTGAGCAGCTGCAAGATCAGACCATATTTCAGATTCATGAACATCACCATTAGTAGAAAAGATACCAACCACAGTAGCGAAACTATCTCTTACTTTAATTTGATCGCCTATATCCAAACCTTCGTATTGATTATTAGCGCCTTTACCAACAATTATTTCAGCCGTTCCACTCGTGAAGTTTCTACCCTCTATAATTGTTAGTTCTGGTCTAATTGTAAAGCTCATCGGCTCAACACCTCTAAATGGTAAATTGGAAGTTGAATCAGCACCTTTCTTTGTTAAGTCTATGATCGCGAATAATTCTCCGGCGATCATTGGATCACCATCGAGGCTCTTAATTCCTGGGGAGCTAGATACAGTGTCCACCTCTGTCATTGCCACTCCACTACTTAATTCAGAACTTGAACCATCTCTCAATATTATTACCCTATCGTCCTGACCGGTATTAGAAATAGTAGAACTGAGACCTTCAGCCATAGCCAGAAGAGATACCATGACAGCAACAGAACCTGCTATTCCGATTATAATTACAAATGAAGACCCAGATCTCTCAAGAATGGATCTCAGGTTCATACTGGTTACGGATAACACTTGTCTTATAAAACTCATATTAATTTTTCCTTAAAGCATCTACTACATTTAGTCTCATTGCCGAATAGGCAGGTATCACACCTGAGATAACAGCAGTTACGAAAGCTACCAAAATTGCACTTATTACAATGGATATCGAAAATTCTATCTCTCCTGAAAAACCTATGGCCACGCCAGAAAAGAGTGGGAACAGAAGGTAAGCTATAAGAACTCCTATCAAAGCCCCTGCAACACATAAAAAGAAAGATTCGGCTAAAATAAAGAGCATAATTAGTCGATCTGAAAAACCGACAGCCTTCAATGCTCCAAGTTCAGGTGTCCTATCTCGTACCGCCTGACTCATAGTGTTTCCTGTGAGCAAGAGAATAGTGAAAAATGAAGCAGCTAAGACTGAATTTATTATTAGACCTATATTGCCAATCTGTTCAGCAAACATTCTACTAAAAGCCTCTTCTGTTGAGGTTTTAGTTTCATCTAAAGAGTTCATAAAAAGCCCATCTATCTCTTTTGCTATAGATTCAGCTTGATCTGGATTCTTTATCTTTACAATATAATTCCCAGGTCGACCAGTTTCATAAAGTCTAGCTTCATCAAAATATTTCCAATTTATGAAAGCTTCATTTTGCTCTTCACTGACACTGTTTGTGTACGTACCTACCAAATCGAATTCCCAAACTCCTCCACCCTTCTTAGGCCATATATCAGCAATGATAGGAATCCTGTCTCCAATTTTCCATCCAAACTTATCGGCCAAGTCTTTCCCTACAATCATTCCTGTTATGTTTCGTGAGAAAGCTTCTTGTGCTCCTTCACTGAGTTCCCATTCAGGATAAACATCAAAATAATTTTCAGGAACAGGCCATTTTGGGAAAAAGTTTTGTCTATCTTTGTAAGTGCCTCCAAACCATTGACGCCATACCACAGTATCTACCCCTTCTACAGCTTGTATTCTGTTCTTGTGAGCCATGGGTAATGATTCTGTAAACGCTAAACGAGAGACAACTATCAGCCTATCGTTTCCAGCAAAATCAACTTCACTATTAAAAGCAACAGCAACTGATCTTCCTAGAGAAAATAGCAGGAAAGCAGTAGCTATCGAAAAAACTGTCATAAAGGTTCTAATCTTTTTACGATTAATACCTGATTTAACTATCATCCAATATTTCATTAACCTTCCCTCAAAGCATCAACTACTTTTAATCGTAAAGCCTGATAAGCCGGTACGGCAGCTGACATAAACGCAATAACTATACCTATCAAAAAACCCCCAATAATAATACTTGGTGTTACTGAAACTGTATTTTCCAACATTCCACCACTCATTGACTCCATCAACGGGACAAGCGATAACGTCACCGCGAGCCCAGCTATAACTGCCGTAAGGCATATGGTGATTGCTTCCAATATAACCGAAGAAAAAATTGTTAAATCTTTATAACCCAAACACTTCAAGACGCCTATATCACTTGTTCTTTCTCTGATCGATTGGGCAAGCGTATTTGATGAGACCAATAAAATAGTAAAAAAAACAGATAAAAGTATTGAGTTAACAATTAATTCAACATCTGCAATTTCTCCAGCCATTTCCACCGCAACCATTGATTCAGGGCCTGATCTAGTTGCGTAAGAGGAGTTCTTAAAGTGCTCATCTATCTGTTTCGATATTTTCTCACCCGCTTCAGCAGATGAAGCCTTGACCATGATCATGCCCAAAGTGCCCTTTTGGCTCATTCTTGCCTCATCAAAGGCAGGCCAATTAATTATTGCTCCTAATTCATCACCTTTAATTTGTTTCGCTGTATAGAAACCTACAACCTCAAAGGACCAATTATTTGTTCCATCTATATTTAATGATGATGATTCTGTGTTTAGTCGATCTCCAATTCTTAAACCCTTCTGATCTGCCATGAGTTGTCCAACAATTGTGCCATTTGGATTATTTCTTAAAGCAAGTTCAGCTTGTTCTGTTGTTTCGAATCGATCATACACTTCAAAAAAATTTGGACTGACAGCATAAGCTACGCCCTCCATCATGCTTTCAATGCTATCGGATATAAGAAAATCCATATACATCACTTCCTCTACACCCTCTAGTGTTTCTATATAATTAACATGCGAATAAGGGAGTTTTCCGAACATATCATATCTTGGCATTACCATCACGTTATCTGCAGAAAGACCCTCTATAGAGCCTGTAAAGAGGCCTGAAAGAGTATTTAAAGATCCGTAGAGAACGAAGGCAATAAACATCGACATAATTGTTAAAAAGGTTCTTAACCTTTTTCTAATTAATCCAATCTTGACTAAAGTCCAATACATTTAATTGGTAAGTTTTCCTTTATCTAGGTGCAAGGTTCTTTTTGCTGATTCAGCCGCCACAGGGTCATGAGTCACCATCAAAATCGTTTTGCCATGGTCACGATTTAAGATTTGCAGGAGTTCCAAAATTTCTGTAGCTGTATCTCTGTCTAAGTCACCTGTTGGTTCATCACAAACTAATATATCGGGATCAGAAACTAAAGCTCTAGCTATTGCTACTCTTTGTTGTTGTCCACCAGACAATTCATTTGGCTTGTGACCACCTCTATCAGATAAACCAACCACATTCAGTGCAGTTTCTACATGCGTTTTTCTTTGGGAGCCTGATAGATTAGTTAAAAGAAGAGGTATCTCAACATTCTTATTCGCTGTAAGTACGGGAAGAAGATTATAGAACTGAAATATAAAACCAACATTGCTAGCCCTCCAATCACTTAGGGCAGATGCGCCCATCTTCTCTAGGTGTTCTCCATTGATAACTACTTGACCAGATGTTGGGGAATCGAGCCCTCCAATCAAATTTAAGAGTGTAGATTTTCCTGATCCAGATGGTCCCATAAGAGCAAGATAGTCTCCCTTAGGGACTTCTAAGCTTAGATCATCCAATACAACTAGAGTCTCTCCTCCTCTTTTGTATGTTTTATTAACGGATTGAACTTCAATTAAGTTGGACATTGTTACCTCTTTTTATTTAATTATTACTTTTTGATTATTTTCTAATTCTTTATCGAACTTTGCTACTACAGTCATGCCAGAAGACAGGCCCTCTATTATTCTTGCATAGTTAGCCGTTTCTTCAGCAACTTTAACTCTTGTAAGTTTAATCTGAGATCCATCAATTACTTGAACGGTAGACTGATCTTCCAAAATGGCTAAAGCTGCCAAAGGAATCATGACTCCCTCTTTTACCTCTTCACGGCTTTGAGTCTCTACTTTTTTCAAAAAGGAAACCCTGCTTCCCATATCAGGAAGAACTCTTTCATCTTTTTCTAAGAGTGCGATTCTAACTTTAACAGTAGCTTTATTCCTATCAGCTGTAGGAATAATTGCTATGACTTCTGATGGTATATCCCATTTGGGATATGCATTTAGATTGGTGATGACGGGCTGCCCTGGTTTAACTCTGTTTATAAAAGCTTCATTTACGTCAACTTCTACCTCTAAAGAGTCCATATCGACAATTGTACAAATACCAGTATTTGTAAAACCACCTCCAGCTGAAACAGGCGATATCATTTCACCGGGTTGTGCTGCTTTGTAGACCACAACACCGCTAAAAGGAGCCAATATCTTCATATCCTGTACAACCTGCTTTCTAACGGCATTGAGAGCCTCTAATCCTTCAACAGCTGCTCTAGCTGAATCTAGAGAGGCTTGACTTGCCAGTTCTTCTTTTGCAAGTTCTCTGGTTCTATTGAAAACACGCTTAGCCTCATTAAGCTGAGACTGTGAGTAGTTAAGATCTGCCACCATAGTACTGTCATCTAGTTGAGCTAGGATTTGGCCCTCTTCTACCTGCATTCCTTCCTCTATGAACACCTTCATAACTTTTCCAGTCATCTTAGATGAAACGGTAGCTCTTCTTCTGGCAACTACATAGCCAGAGGCATCAAGGATACTCGTGGCAGAGGAATCAGACATTTGGAGAGATTTAACTGTAAAAGTAGTGACTTCTTTAAGCTCGTCATCTGATAAAAATAGCCACCAAAAAAAACTTACCAATAAGACTGCAGCTCCAAGCATATAAAGCCTATTTGAAGGTAAGTCTTCTTCTGAAGGTGCAGCAGATCTGTCTATCTTCAGATTATTAAGTAGGTTTTCTCTATCACTCATTTCTTTATCCGTTATTTAATTTTATAGTCTTCATTAAGAGAAGTATAGGTTACATAGAACTTATCCAATCTTCTATCATCTCAATAGCTTCGGTATGAGTTAAAGATCTACCAGACTCTGGCATCATAACTCCAGGGTCAGTTGAAATCATCCTATAAAGAAGAATGGATTCTTCTGCCTTTCCGGGTGAGATAGAAAATTCATGACCTCCACTTCCTCTACCAGTGGCTACTGGTTTTTTATTAATCCCTAAGTGAGTTGATCTGCTCTCGGTCAAATCTAAATAAAGTCCTGTTGAATTAGCTCCCCCAGTTGAAATATGACAGTGTCCACAATTTATATCTAAATAGGATCTGACTCTTTCCTCTAGAGAATGGCTAGCATCCTCCCAATCAACAGGTGTATTAAGATCAGTCTGGATATTATCTATGTAGTCTAGCTTCATCCATTTAGTTAATTGATTAATAGATTCATCTTGATAATCATAAATTTTATTTAGATTTCTAGCCTTGGGCCCAATCGGCATTACAGCATCATTATTTGAATGACATTCTTTACATTGATTTTTATTAGGCACTCTATAGCGTACTGAACGATTCTCCCCTTTAAAATCTATCCAATCAGTTAATATTGTCTTGCCAGCTTTTTTTATAATTGCTTCGTCTTGGTTTTCATTCCAGGCATAAGAAACTGCTTCCCAACCATTCTGCTTCCTTAAAAGTAATCTAGTCTCCATGAGCTTCTTACCGAGAGATAAGTTTCTTTCATCAATTGGATAATAAAAGGTTTTAATTAGTGCAGAACCAACCGGAAAATCAAACACCTTATCTTTTCTAAAAGAAGCTTTTTTACCTTCCGGTATATAGACCCATCTTTGCTTATAAGAATAGTCAGAAAACAAAGAAGAAATTAATTCATAAGGCACAACTCCTTTAGAAGGGATTTGAGCATGGGTATCTTTAAAAAAATGAAAATCTGAAAGTTTTTTTGGAAATTTTTTCTCTAAAATTAATTCATTATCAACAGCATAGAGAGATGTTATAGAAAAAACTATTGATAATAATAACGAGGTCTTTTTCATTATTATTAGTTTAAGATAACCTCCGGTAAAGGTCTTACCTCTCCATCATATTCCTTGATATCTCTTTCTACTGGATCGAAAAAAGGTAGTAAATACTTGATCGGGTTAAGTGTTAAAAATGTAGCGTCGCCATTATTTGAAATAACAAGCCTTTCATCATCCGGTTGGCCAAAAAGCATTTGGTTCATGGGTAAAATACCATCCCAAAATATATCAGGCATATCGCCATCTGAAAGTTCAAATAGAATTGCCGCGAGCTCTCCTGTACCTACATCTGGATCAAACCCTCCATCACCAAATCTATTGTTATGTATTTGTATTGATTTAGGATGAGGGTTGTAATTTTCATCTTCAGTTTCGTAACCGTAAGTAACAATTGAAAGGTTGACGGTTCCATTGCCGTATATGTCGTTATCAAATACTTCAATATCAGAATTAGCCTGAATTATTATCCCTGTCCCTCTTGGAACTTCACCAACTATGTTTCCTTCTGGAGCAAAGTTATCAGTATCATTATTAATAGCTTTATTTCTGAAAACTCTAACATGATGACCTCCTTGTTGAGGTAAGTCAGGAAGATCAAATACTAGAATTCCTCCAGTATTATGAGAAGCTAAGTTATCAAAGACATCGGCATAATAAGAGTTTTCTATTTCGATCCCTGCCACATTATATTGAGCTACACTGTTCTTAACGATGATATTTTGAGACTGTCCAACATAAATACCTGCATCTGAAGCACCAATGGCTACACATCCATCTATCAGAACATCTTTAGACTCGACAGGATAAAAACCATAAGCTCCGTTAGTCTCTTTAGGTCCACCTGTCCATTCTGTTTTAAGACGGATCATACTGATTCCATCGGCACCAATAACTTTAATAGCATCTCCTTTTGCGTCCAGTACTGCAAAATCTCTTAACGTAACACCATCTGATGTAACCAGAAGGCCTTGTGCTCCAGAAACCTGATCTCCAAAATCCAATATAGTGTTGTCTATACCGGATCCTTCAAAGATTACGTCATTTACATCTAGTGAAATACCGTCTTCAAAAAAATATTCTCCCGGCTCCAAGGTAAGAACATCTCCAGGTTCAAGGTCAATCAGTGCTTCTTGTATTTCTTCTTGAGAGTTTGAGTTAGGTCCCAAAAGAATTTGCTTAGCAGATATTGAGAAGCTTGATAATACCAATAAGGTCATTAATAATAAGTTTTTCATTTTCCCCATTTGTCACATTAATTATTCAGTAATTATAGTAGATTTAACCTTAAGTTATGAAAACTATTCTATTCGTGTGCATAGAAAATTCTTGCAGAAGCCAAATTGCAGAAGCTTATGCAAATTTGTATTCAAAGAGTAAATATCAAGTCATGAGTGCCGGTTCAAAGCCATCCGGTACTATCAATCCTACAGCGATGAAATTGATGTCTGAATTAGGACATAAAATGACTGGTCATTATTCCAAATCAATTGATACAGTTGATCAGAATGTAGATTATTTAATCTTTATGGGTTGCGGAGACTCTTGTCCAAATATCAGCGCAAAAGATAGAGTCGAATGGGAAATACCAGACCCGAAAGATATGAATGATAAAGAATTTAAAGAAGTTATAGCATTGATAGATAAACAAGTTCAAAACTTGATAAAAAATATTATCTAAATCTTAGATTCTCTCTATTAAGTTCAGATATAGAACAAACTCCCATTAGTCTCATATCTCTTTCTATTTCTAACTTCATAAGCTCTAAAGCTCTTTCTACTCCATGCTGCCCTGCTGCAGCAAGAGCAAATAAATAAAATCTACCTCCCCCTACGGCTTTGGCGCCTATAGAGAGGGCCTTAAGAACATGCGTACCTCTTTGTATGCCACTATCCATAATCACATCAATATCGTCTCCGACTGCGTCAACAATCTCCGATAGCTGATCAAATGGAGATCGACTGCCGTCTAACTGTCTGCCCCCATGGTTGGATATAACGATACCAGTACATCCTATATCAACGGCCTTCTTAGCATCTTCTACACTCATTACACCCTTGAGACAAAATTGGCCATCCCAGTATTCAACCATTTTCGCTACGTCATCCCAGTTCAAACAAGGATCTAGCATCTCAGTAAAATATCTACCTATAGATATTGGTCCATCAGACATATCAACATGATCATCTAATTGTGGAAGAGAAAATTTCTCATGAGTTAAGTAATTTAAAGCCCACATAGGTTTTACAGCAAATTGAAAAATCCCATTTAGACTTAATTTAAAGGGTATTGAAAATCCTGTCTTAAGATCTCTTTCTCTGTTGCCTCCTGTAATTGTATCAACAGTTAGCATCATCACATCCACATCAGCATTTTTAGCATTTTCAAGCATCACTTGATTAAGCTCTCTATCTTTATGGAAATAGAATTGATAACACTGAGGTCCAGAATACTGCTTTCGGATATCAGACAGACTGACTGTTCCTAAAGAAGAAACACCAAATAAGGTTCCGTATTTATCTGCTGCTGCAGCTACTGCATTTTCGCCTTGATGATGAAAAACTCTTTGAAGTGCGGTTGGTGAACAATAAATTGGTAGTTCAAGTTTTTGACCCAAGACTTCAACAGATAAATCGATATCCTGAACGCCTCTTAGAACATTGGGAATTAAGTCACAATCCTCAAAACTTTTAGTATTTCTATTGTAAGTACTCTCATCATCTGCAGCACCATCAATGTAATTGAAAATAGGACTAGGTAATCTTCTGCGGGCTAGCTCTCTAAAATCTAGAAAACTATGGCAGTCCTTTAAGCGCATTAGAATTTTAGAGTCTTGACCCGCAATAAGATTATTAGTTATGTAAAAGTTATTTCTTACTTTCTTGGATTAAAGTAAAAGCTTTCGTAGTCTGATCTCCACCTTGATAACATAGTGTTGCATCTGTCATATCGGAGATCTGATCCCAGTTGGCTTCTATACCTTCAGCTGTCATTTCATCGCCTGTACCAAGATATACACCTTTAGTTTCGTGAATCATAACTCTGGTAAATACGCCAGCACCAGCAGCTATAATCACTCCAGTAGGAGCATCTTCAGAAACCATATAAGTAACTGCAGGAGTAACAAAATCAGGCTTGATTTGATCAATCACTTCTTCTGGCATCAAACTTTCAGTCATCCTTGTTCCCGCTAAAGGTGCCAGAGTATTACATTTAACATTATATTTGGCACCCTCAAGTTTCAGTGTGTTCATAAGACCCACAACACCCATTTTAGCTGAGCCATAGTTGGTTTGACCAAAGTTTCCGTAAAGTCCACTTGAAGATGAAGTCATTACTATTCTTCCATAGTTTTGTTCTTTCATAATCTCCCAAACTGCTTTAGTGCAATTCACACTACCCATCAAATGAACTTCTAGTACCATCCTGAAGTCTTGATCCTCTACCTTGGAAAAACTTTTATCTCTTAAAATTCCGGCATTATTGACCAGAATGTCAATTCGACCATATTTATCCATTACCTCTTCAACCATAGCCTTCACTTGATCTTGATCAGTAACACTAGCACCATTAGCCATAGCTTTTCCGCCAGCTGCTTTTATTTCCTCAACGACCATTTCAGCTGCCGATGAAGACCCATCATCTGATCCATCAACGTTTCCGCCCAAATCATTAACAATAACTGTGGCGCCTCTACTGGCTAAATCTAGGGCATGACACCTTCCCAGTCCACCGCCTGCACCTGTTACGATTGCTACACGATCATTAAAAGTTATAGACATATTTTCTCCTCTTTGTAAATTTAGGCGCACATATTACCGCAACCTAGTTTCTTTGTGAAAAAGCTTTTTTTATTCTAAGCAAGGCTTCTTCCAGCACTGAGCTAGGACAACCAAAATTAATGCGGACATAATCCTTATTTCCAAACCATGCTCCGTCATGAACGCCAACTTTAGCCTCTTCAATGAAAAAATTTCCAGGATTTTCTAAACCACTTTCTCGACAATCAATCCAACCCAAAAAACCAGCCTCAGGGCCAGTTAAAGACAACCCTTCTATCTCACGAATACCTTGTAGAAGTATTTCTCTATTTAATTTTAAATAATTTAGCAACTCGGAATGCCATTTTTCACCATTTGAATAAGCTGCTTCTGCTGCAACAAAAGCCATTGAGTCAATATGAGAGACAATTCCATTCGTATTTCTTTGAAAATCACTTCTTAGTTCGTTGTTCGGAATTACAGCAGCTGCTATTGGAAAACCAGCAAGATTATAAGTTTTGCATGGCCCTGTAATTGTGATGGAATTTTCTAGATTATAGTCATCAAAACTTGCAAAGGGTATGTGCGTTGCTCCTTCTTCTAGAACTAAATCAGAATGTATTTCGTCGCTACAAACAATAATATTCTTTTCTTTACAAATCCTCGACAATTCCTCGATCTCTTCAGTCCTAAAGACAGTACCTCCAGGATTATGTGGATTACAAAAAGAAAACATTTTAGTATCTTCTGATAATAAATCTTTTACAGATTCAAAATCCAACTCGAGTCTACCATTAACATCCTTTAAATCTGTTTTGATAAAGCCTCTCTCCATGTTTTCAGGTGCTTCAGTAAACGGAGCATAAATTGGAGAAGGAACCATCACTATTTCTCCTGGTGCTAAAGTAGTTTTACAAGCTACATTTAAGCCTACTACCCCACCTGGCACCCACACGACCCACTCTTTTTTGATTTCCCAACCAGAATTCTCTTTAATTTTTTCAATAAATATCTCTGTTAAGCTTTCAGGTGTATCTGTATAGCCAAAAACTCCCTTATCTAAGTGTTTGTGCATAGCATTCGTTATTTCTTCAGGACAACTGAAGTCCATATCGGCAATCCACATTGGAATAACTTCGTTATCAGAAAACTTTAGCCACTTGGTGCTATAGGCATTTCTTCTCTCTATTATTTGATCAAAGCTATAATTCATAGTTGCAAGTTATATTACTCTAAAAATTAGGTGATACCTATTGCCCGTCATAGATTCAGTCGTTAGACTGCGCTTCCTAATAATCTTATTTATGTCAGAAACTAAATACTCCAATGTAAATGACAATACCCCTGTTCTGGTCGGTTGTGCTCAATTAACTGATAAAAAAGGTATAAATGGTTATAACTATTTAGAAATACTTACAGAAGTTTCTAAGCTGGCTATTGAAGATTGCAAATCTTCCCTGAACCTTAATGAGCATTTGGATACGGTAGCTGTGATAAGGTTTGTTGCAGATACACCTCATAGAGATTCAGCGACATCTAATCTTTGGGGATATCCCAATATGCCGAGAAGTCTTGCAAACTCTTTAAATTTTTCGGCATCAAATGAACTCTATACGACAACTGGTGGAAACTCTCCTCAGATTGTTTTGAATGAAGTTGCAAACAGAATAAAAGATAAACAAATAGAATGTGCACTGTTAGCTGGCGGTGAAGCTTTAGATACATTTGTGAGTCGACTCAAGCAAGGATTAGAAGTGAATTGGGAAGATGATCCTGGAGGCGAACCAGAACTCTTAGGAAAAAGCACTGATGGTACAAATGATCATGAGAAGCTTCACGGAATATTTGATCCATCTTCTGTATATCCTCTTTTTGCAAATGCTCTAAGAGACATAAATAATCAAACCATACAAGAACATATGCAAGATACGGGTGAACTTTTTGAAACTTTTTCAAAAGTTGCTTCGGAAAATAAATATTCTTGGTTTCCCATTCATCGTTCCGCGGAAGAAATTGCAAAGGTAGAACCTCAAAACAGAATGATTGGACTGCCTTATACAAAATATATGAATTCAATTATGAGAGTTAATCAATCATCAGCAATGATCATGATGTCTGCTAAAAAAGCTCGGGAATTAGGTATCCCCGAATCTAAATGGGTATTTATGTATTCAGGCATGTGTTTGAACGATATTTGGAATATGTCAGATAGGATCAACTATCACTCTTCACCTGCCATAAAAGCCTGCACGGATAGTGTTTTTGAGTTAGCCAATATAACTATTGATGATATTGATTTCATCGACTTATATTCATGTTTTCCTTCAGCAGTGCAAATTGCGATGAAAGAACTATCTCTAGAAAAAGATGACAAACGAGGATTAACTGTCACTGGTGGTCTTCCCTACTTTGGTGGACCTGGAAATGCATATGTCATGAATTCTATAGCTACAATGATGAACAAGCTCAGACTTAATCCAGAAAAATTTGGGTTAGCGACTGCTAATGGCTGGTATATAACAAAACATGGTGCAGGAATATTCTCCACTAAACCTTTTGAAGGTGAATGGAATCAAGCTCCTGATTCTTCTTCTATACAAGAAACCATTGAATCTGCCAAAAAACCTAATTTCACTGAGACTCCTGAGGGTAAAGCTTCTATAGAGACCTATACAGTGCTCCATTCGAGAAATGGTCCTGATAAGGCTATCGTCATAGGGAGACTTGAAAACGGTACAAGATTCCTTGCAAACACTGAGAAAAATTCTAGTGTTCTTGATTATATGTCAAAAAATGAGATGTTAAATACCCTAGGGTATGTTTCAAGAGAAGGAAAAAGAAATATTTTTAAACCAATCCAATAAGGAGAAATAAATGAAAGAAATTAATGTTGCTGTAACAGGTGGAGCTGGCCAAATAGCCTACTCTCTCTTACCAAGACTGGTTAGTGGAGAAACATTTGGATCTGATACGAAAGTTAATTTAAGACTGATTGAGATACCCCAAGTAGTAGATAAGCTTCAAGGGACTATTATGGAATTAATAGACTGCGGGTTTGAACAGACAGGAAAGCTAATAGCAACTTCGGATATAAAAGAGGGTGTTAAAGATGCAGACTGGGTATTGCTAGTTGGCAGTATTCCACGAGGGATAGTTATTGATGGGAAAAAAATTGAAGAAAGAAGTGATCTTCTCAAAATTAATGGCGGAATTTTTACTGATCAGGGAGCCGCTATTGGTGAACTTGCAAAATCTGATGCAAAGGTATTAGTAGTTGGAAATCCAGCCAATACAAATGCATTAATAGGAATGAATAAAGCTAATAACTCCTCTCAGCAGTGGTTTGCAATGACGGCACTTGATGCTAATAGAGCTAAAGCTCAACTAGCTGAAAAAGCAGGCGTTGAAATCTCCTCTCTAAAGAATATGGTCATATGGGGTAACCATAGTCCGACAATGTATCCCGACCCATATAATGCAACTATAGATGGACAAAGCGCAGCTGAAGTCATTAATGATTCTAGGTGGTTAGAAGACGATTATCTGCCGTTAGTCCAACAAAGAGGTAAAGCAGTTATTGATGCAAGAGGCGCATCTTCTGCGGCTTCTGCTGCAAATGCTGCTATTGATACCGTTAAATCTGTTATAAATCCAACAGAGGAAGGAGATTGTTTTAGTGCGGCAGTAGTTAGTGACGGAAGTTACGGAGTGCCTGAGGGATTAATATTTGGATTTCCTCTCCAAACAACTCAAGAAGGCAAGATAGAAATTATTCAAGGTATTGAATTGAACGATTTTGCCAAAGCAAAGATAAAGATTACAACTGAAGAGTTAGAGTCAGAAAGACAAGCTGTTGCAGACTTAATTTCTTAGTTTTTAGGTTTCATTTGTGGAAATAGGAGTACATCTCTTATAGATTGTGCTCCTGTTAAGAGCATTACAAGTCTGTCAATTCCTATACCAACACCAGCGCATGGAGGTAATCCATACTCGAGAGCCTCTATGTAGTCAGAATCATACTCCATAGCCTCTTCATCACCTGCAGTTTTCTGATCAACTTGCATTCTAAAGCGTTCAGCTTGATCGTCTGGATCATTAAGTTCTGAAAAACCATTTGCTATCTCTTTCCCACCAATAAATAACTCAAATCTATCTACTTCTAAAATATTTACGTCTGAAGACCTAGACAAGGGTGAAACATCTTTAGGGTATCCTGTAATGAAAGTAGGCTGAATAAGATCATCTTCAACAAGCTCTTCAAATAATTCAAATAGTATTTTGCCATCAGACAAATTATCTAGATTATCTAACTTATATTTTTTTCCAATCTCTAGTAAAAAATTTCTTTCTTCAAGTGAAGAAGAGTCAACTGAGAGTTTTTCAGAAACTGCATCTTTTAAACTGATCTTCTTAAAAGGTTGTGAAAAATCATAAGAAACTCCATTTTGATCTATTTTAGAAGATCCAAGAACTTGTTCAGTAAGTGCCTTAAACAAATCCTCTATAAAAGCCATTTGATCATTAAAATCAGCATAGGCAGAATAATACTCAAGCATAGTAAATTCAGGGTTATGCTTAGTGGATAATCCTTCATTCCTAAAATTTCTATTAATCTCAAAGACTTTCTCCAGGCCACCAACCACTAGTCTCTTTAAGTAAAGTTCTGGGGCTATTCTTAAGTAGAGATCCATATCGAGAGCATTGTGATGAGTTGTAAAAGGTTTAGCAGCAGCTCCTCCTAAAACCGAATGCATCATGGGAGTTTCGACTTCAAGATAATTATTTTTTATAAAGAAATCTCTAATTGAACTGACTATCTGGCTTCTTTTCTTGAATATATCCAAACTATCAGGATTAGTGATCAAATCTAAATATCTTTTTCTATATCTTTGCTCTGTGTCTACCAGACCGGAATGTTTTTCGGGTAAAGGTCTTAATGATTTAGTTAACATTTCTATTGAATCAGCATGAACAGTCAATTCACCCGTTTTTGTAAGGAATAGTTGCCCACTTACTCCTATAATATCGCCCAGGTCCCACGTCTTGAAATCTTCATATTGTCCTTCCGGGAGATCATTTGATCTTATATAGGCTTGTATCTGTCCCTCCATATCTTGAATAGTAATAAAGCTAGCCTTCCCCATTATTCTCTGTAGCATAATTCTTCCAGCAACAGTTACCTGAATGGATTTTTCTTCTAATTCCTCTTTCGATGCTTCTTTATATTGATTTCTTAAATCTCCAGATAAAGAATCTCTTCTAAAGGTGTTCGGATAAGCTATTCCTTTTTTTCTGAGTGCATCGAGCTTAGCTCTTCGCTGTAGTATTAAATCATTTTCTGATAAGTTTTCTGTCATAGTTATATTCTCATTCAATATTTTCTTTCAAGCTTGCTTCTATAAAATTATCTAAAGCTCCATCGAGTACAGCAGTGCAATTAGTTGTCTCTACTCCGGTTCTTAAATCCTTAATTCTAGATGAATCGAGCACATAAGACCTAATTTGACTACCCCATCCAATATCTGCTTTTGATTCTTCTAAAGATTGTTTTTCTTCATTTAATTTATTCATTTCAATTTCATAAAGCTTGGCTCGTAATTGCGCCATAGCCTTGTCTCTATTTTTATGCTGAGATCTTTGCGACTGACACTGAGAAACTACTCCAGTAGGTAAATGGGTAATCCTGATGGCTGAATCAGTTTTGTTGACGTGTTGACCTCCCGCTCCACTGGCTCTGTAGGTATCTATTCTGAGGTCTGCTGGGTTGATTTCAATTTCAACTGTTTCGTCTACTTCTGGAGAAATAAATACTGAAGCAAAAGAAGTATGTCTTCGACTGCCTGAATCAAAGGGAGATTTTCTTACCAATCTATGTACCCCAGTTTCAGTTCTCAACCAGCCATAGGCATAATCTCCATTAAACTTAATTGCGGCACTTTTTATTCCGGCAACCTCACCATGAGAAATCTCTATCACTTCTGTTTCGAATCCTTTTGACTCTCCCCATTTTAGATACATTCGCATAAGCATTTCCGCCCAATCTTGAGCTTCAGTTCCACCAGAGCCAGATTGAATATCCAAGTAAGCATTATTGGGATCCATCTTATTTGAAAACATTCGAACAAACTCTAAGTCATGCAAGGCAGTTTCATTTAAGATAATTTCTTTAGAAATTTCTTCTAATGCCAGACTATCTTCTTCTTCAATGGCAATTTCAGTTAACTCAACAGCATCTCTAATCGATTCCTCTAATGCATTAAATTTTGATAATTCTCTTTCAAGGTAGACCTTTTCTTTATTTAGATCTTGGGCTGCTTTTGGATCATCCCATACAGAAGAATCACTTAACTTTTCTATTAATTGCTGAAGAACTATATTTTTTTGTTCGACGTCAAAGATACCCCCTTAGATCTTCTACTCTTTTAGTATGATCTTTAAGGTCTTCATTTAATGAGGTGATTTCTATCATTGGCTAAAGCGCGTTCTTAAGAATAAAGTCTTTTATTTTTGAATAATCCTTTGGAAGAAGGTTGAATATCTCTTCTTGCTTAAATGCCTCTTGAAGCTTAATAGGAATTTCTGAGTTATATCCAACTACTGCCTTTTCGATAGCCTCAGAAAATTTAGCCGGGTGAGCAGTTCCCATTACCACTACAGGTTCATCATCAGGTGAGAGATGATTGCCCGCTTTGACCCCAGTTGCTGTATGAGGATCAAGCATATATCCGATTGCATCATAGGTTCTTCCAATTTGTTCTAATATTTCCTCATCATCGCTTTTATGGCTTTTAAAAAAGTTTGACATCAGGTCCTGTTTATCTTTTGGTATAGAGATAGATTGTTCAGGAAAAGCGCTCATTGCAGCAGCAAGCATAGAAGAATTATTATCATATAAATTATATAAAAGACGTTCGAAATTACTGGCAACAGAGATATCCATACTGGGTGCTAAAGTTTGGATTACTTCGCTCTTCTCGTAATTGTTCAGAGAAAAGGCTTTATGTAGTACATCATTGGTGTTGGTTGCTATTAAAAGACGCTTAATAGGTAAACCCATTTCTTTGGCCGTCCAACCGGCATAGGCATGACCAAAATTACCTGATGGTATAGAAAATGTTAATTCATCTTGTAATTGGTTAAGTCTTAAATAAGTCCAAAAAAAGTAAACTGATTGAGTCATACAACGTGCCCAATTAATTGAATTAGCAGCTATGAATCTTACTTTCTTATTTTTTAAGTCATCATCCAAAAACATCTGTTTTACGATGTCTTGGCAACCGTCAAAGTCAGTCTCAATTGCCATAGGAAAGACATTTTCCGACTGAGTTGTCGTCATTTGCTTTCTTTGAAAATCCGTTACCTTACCGTGTGGGTAAAGTATATAAACCTCAACATTTTCATGCCTAGAACAAGCAGAAATTGCCGCAGCTCCAGTATCGCCTGAGGTAGCTCCGAGGACTACTATTTTTTCTCCCCTTTCTTGGGCAAAGTGATTTAGTAAAGAGCCTAGGAGTTGCATTGCAACATCTTTAAAGGCGAGAGTTGGGCCATGAAATAACTCCAACACCCATCTATTGCCTGAAATTTCTTTTAATTCAACAACATTATCACTATCAAAAGTTTCATATGCTTCTTCAACCAATTTAGAGAAAGTAACCTTGTCTATCTCTCCATCCACAAAAGGAAATAGGATGTTTGAAGCAAGTTGATGGAATTCTAAATCAGACCATGAATTAATTTCCTCTTTGGTAAATTGAGGAAATCTTTCAGGCATATACAGCCCCCCATCAGGGGCAAGCCCGCCAAGTAGGACTTGAGAAAATGGAACTTCAGGACTATTTCCTCTAGTACTCTTATATAGCATTATGAATCCTGAATTGCTTAACAGACTTATTTATCTCTTCCATCGACTCTATCTCTTTTAACATAGCTAACGCTTGTAGATCAGAAATTTTTCCAGAGATGATGACAACCGGAACATAGTTTTGAGGATCAATATTCTGTTTTGATTCTTTTTGGATTAAAGCTTCAATACTTATATCTTTCTTAGCAAACAATGAAGAGACTTTGGCTATAGCCCCGGCCTCATTTTTTACTTCCAAGTTGAAATATCTAGAAAACTTCTCATTACCTTGCTTTGAAAACTGATTTTTTTTGGAATTATTATCTAAAACAGGCCAGCCTCCATTCGAAATATCAACTAAGTCAGCTATCACAGCCGAAGCGGTAGGCTTTGGACCTGCACCTGGGCCATAATACACAGTAGAACCAATATCCTCACAGTAAATCTCCAAAGCGTTCATTTGCTGCCCAACTTGCGATAAAAGCTGGTCTTTGGAAACGAAAGTTGGATAAGCACTAACATTTACTTCTCCATTTTCAATAGATCCATAAGCTATGTGTTTTATTGAGTAACCTAATTGTTCAGCATACAAAATATCATCAGAGGAAATTTTTTCAATTCCGCCATAAGCGACAGAACTAAAATCAAAAGGCGTGTTAAAAGCCAAAGCTGAGAGTATAGAAGCTTTTTGTGCAGCATCAGTTCCATCGACATCCATAGTTGGATCTGCCTCGGCGAGACCTAAATTTTGAGCCTGCTTTAAAGCATCCTCAAAAGAAGAATTCTCATCGGTCATTTTAGATAAAATGTAATTTGTTGTGCCGTTTAAAATTCCTGCAAACCATTTAACTTTATTAGCAACTAAACCCTCACGAAGCGCTTTAATTACAGGTGTTCCTCCAGCAACAGAAGCTTCAAATCCAATTTGTACTCCATTCTCTTTAGCTAAGTTAAATAACTCATCTCCATGTGTAGAAATCAAAGCCTTATTAGCTGTAACAATATTTTTACCGTTCTTGATAGATTTCTCTATCAATTCTTTAGCAAGCTCACACCCTCCTATCAATTCAACAAAAACATCTATATCAGGGTTTTGTGAAACTTCCATCAAGTCTGTTGAAACCTCAACATTATAAGGTACTGCCGATTTACCTTTTCTGGCGCCAACTTGTAAGATTTCAATCTTTACTCCCCCATTAAACTCTACTGTATCGGGAGAAAGGGTTAAGTTTTCAATAACGGCACCACCTACATTACCAACGCCACAAACGCCTATTTTAAGTGACTTCATTACTTGATTGCCTGAATATTGCTTGAGTTTGATAAAAACTTCTTGATATTTCTTATCGCCTGCCTAGATCTATGTTCATTTTCTATTAAAGAAAACCTTACATAACCTTCTCCATAACTTCCGAAACC